>JAICPQ010000032.1 GCA_025929745.1 Burkholderiales bacterium
AAGTGGATGTAGCCCTGGAAGTCGCCCACCACCACCGCGTCGCCCGCGGCAAGCGGAGTGGAAAGCTGCCGGTGCGCGAGCTTGTCCTGCTTCCACACCGACTGGCCGTTCGAGCGGTCGAAGGCGTGCAGCGCGCCGCGCTCGTCGGCCACGTAGGCATAGCGCGCGTCCAGGCCCACGCCGGAGAGCGAAGCGAGCTCGCGCGCCCAGATCTGCCGGCCGCTCGCGGCGTCGTAGCAGGCGATTCGGCTGCGGTACGCGGCCGCGCACACCTCGCGTCCCTGCGCCGCAGGATCGCCGATCACGTCGGCGACGCGCTCGAGCTCGGTCGAGCCCTTCGGCTGCGCGACAGTCGCCTCCCAGAGCAGCGCGCCGCTGGCGAGCGCGAGCGCAGCGAGCTTGCCACCCGGGAAGCCGGCAAAAGCGAAGTCGCCGGCCACGGTGATGCCGGCGGGCGCGCGCACCACAAGACTGGAAGGCGCGCGCTGGTAGACCCAGCGACGCTTGCCGTCGTCGGCGCCGAAGGCGAACACGCGGTTGTCGATGGTGCGCACGAGAACCAGGCCCGCGGCGACCGCGGGCGGGGCGAGCACTTCACTCGAAGCGCGCGCGCGCCAGCGCACCTTGCCGGTCGCGGCTTCGAGCGCCACCACCTCGCCCTCTTCGCTCGCCACAGCGACTGTGGCGTCGTCCGCGCCCACGGCGCCCGACAGGCGCAGCTCGACCGAGTTGCGCCAGCGCTCCGCGCCTGTCTTTTCGCTGAGCGACGTCACCGTGCCGTCGCGCGCGGCCGCGTAGATCCATCCGCCGGCGAGCGCCGGCGCGAACGTGAAATGCTCGCCCGAACCGACGTTCGCCGACCAGAGCACGCGCACGCGCTTGGCGTTGTCGATGCGCGGCGGATCGGCGGGTTTGGGACCCGGGTCGCTTGAGCAGCCTGCGGCGAGCGCCGCGACGAGCAGGATGCGCTTCAACCGCCAAGCGCCTCGAGCCGGATACGCACGCTTTCGCGGAACGCGCTTTGCTGGTTGCCGGCCTTCTCGAGCGCGAGCTGGTAGGCGGTGCGCGCTTCGGCCGGCTGGTTCTTGGCGACGAGCGCGTCGCCGCGCAGCGCCGCGTACTGCGCATCGTAGGCCGGCGCGTGCTTGGCCTCGAGCAGCTTCAGCGCTTCGTCGTAAGCCTTCTCGTCGATGAGGATCGCCGCGAGGCGCAGGCGTGCGACGTCGCGGAAATCGTCCGACCGAGAGCGCTCCACGACCCATTCGAGCTGCGCCTTCGCCGACTTGAGGTCGTTGCGGTCGAAGTGGAAGCGCGCGGCAACGAGCGCGCCCATCGAGGCGTACATGGTGCGCGGGTAGCTTTCGATCAGCGTGCCCGTGCTGTCGCGCAGTGCCTTGGCGTCGCCCGCCTGCGCCGCCTTGGCGACGCTGTCGAAAACGGCGCCGGCCTGCGCGGCCTGACTTGCGCTGTACCAGCGCCAGCCCTGCCAGCCGGCGAAAGCAACCGCGGCGGCGAGGATAACCGAGACGATGAGATTCCCGTGCTGGTTCCACCACGCTTTCAGCTCGGCTACCTGTTCCTGCTCTTCAAGATCGAGGGGCATTAGCGCAACTCTTGGGTGACCGCGGAGACGATGTCGCTGACCGGCACGTCGCGCGGTGTTTTGGTGGTGAGGTTCTTGATCTGGACAACGTCGCGGCCGAATTCGTTTTCGCCTGCGATGATCGCAAGGCGAAAGCCCTTGCGGTCGGCATAGGTGAGCTGATGGCCGAGCCTCGCCTGCTCGAGGTAGACCTCGGTGTTGACGCCCGCGGCGCGCAGCGCCTGCGCTACGCCGAGGTACCGGTCGAGGTAGCGCGGATCCATGGTGGTGACAAGGACCTGCGCCGGTGTAGTCTCGAGCGGCTGAAGCAAGCCGGCTTCCTTGAGCTTCGAGAATAGCCGCGTGAGGCCGATCGAGATGCCGACCCCGGGCAGGCGCGTATCGGTGAAGTAGCTCGCGAGATCGTCGTAGCGCCCGCCCGAGCAGATGCTGCCGAGCTCCGGGTATTGCACGAGCATCGTCTCGTAGATCGTGCCGGTGTAGTAATCGAGCCCGCGCACCACGCCGAGATCGATGGCGAAGGCGGCGTCGGGCACGCCGAACTTGCCGATCGCCTCGGCGATCTGGGCGAGCTCCTCGAGTCCCTGGGCGCAGCCCTTGAGCGGTGCGAGCACGGCGAGCGTTTCCTGGGTGGAGCGCTTTTTCACCACCAGACCGAAAAGATCCCCGGCCGCACCGCGCGCGAGCCCCTCGCGTTCCAATTCTTCCACCAGCCTGGCGCCGTCTTCCTTCTCCGCCTTGTCGAGGATGCGCAGCACCTGCGGCGATCTCTCTTGCGCCACGCCGAATTCCTGCAGCAGCCCGCGCAAAACCTTGCGGTTATTGATGCGGATGCGAAATTCACCGATCGCCATCTCGCGGAACACGCTGTAGATCACGCTCGGAATCTCGGCTTCGGCGAGATAGGAGAGCCGATCGCGGTTGATGATGTCGATGTCGCACTGGTAGAACTCGCGAAAGCGGCCCTTGCGCGCCTGCGGAGTCTCGCCGCGCCACACGCGCTGGATCTGGTAGCGCCGGAACGGGAACGCGAGCTCGCGCTCGCGCATCGCGACGTAGCGCGCAAGCGGCACGGTAAGGTCAAAGCGCAACGCCCCCTTGGTGGCGGCTTCGTCGTCGTCGGCTTCGGCGAGCCGCGTGAGCGCGTAGATCTCCTTCTCGACGCCGCCCTTCGAAGTCAGCACTTCTCTGCGCTCGGCCGACGGCGTCTCGATGGGCAGGAAGCCATAGCGCTCGAAGTTGCGCCGCGCGATGTCGATCAGCCGGTTGAACTGCAGCTGATCCTGCGGCAGATACTCCTGGTCGAATCCGCGCAGCAGCGCTGGCTTTACCTTCTGCACCTATACGGCCTTGATCGGGATGCGTCGCGCGTATTTTTCGCGAACGAAGGCCTCGACGATCGCCTGGAATTCTTCCGCGATGCGCTCGCCCTTCAAGGTCACGGTTTTCTTGCCCTCCACGTACACCGGCGCGACCGGCACTTCTCCGGTGCCGGGCAGGCTGATGCCGATGTGCGCGTGCTTGGACTCACCCGGGCCGTTCACCACGCAACCCATCACGGCGACGCGCATCTCCTCGACCCCGGGATAGGTTTCGCGCCAGACCGGCATCTGCGCGCGAAGGTAGGCCTGGATCTTGTCGGCGAGTTCCTGGAACACCGTGCTCGTCGTGCGTCCGCAGCCCGGGCAGGCGCTCACCATCGGCGTGAAGGCGCGCAGCCCCATGGTCTGGAGGATCTCCTGCGCCACCTGCACCTCGCGGGTACGTTCGCCGCCGGGCTCGGGCGTGAGCGAGACGCGGATCGTGTCGCCGATGCCTTCCTGCAGGAGAACGGCAAGCGCCGCGGTGGAAGCGACGATGCCTTTCGATCCCATGCCGGCTTCGGTGAGACCGAGGTGCAGCGCGTAGTCGCAACGCGAGGCGAGCGCGCGGTACACCGCGATCAGGTCCTGCACCTGGCTCATCTTGCAGGACAGCACGATGCGCTCGGCGGGCAAGCCGATGTCTTCGGCCGCCCTGGCCGATTCCAGCGCCGAGCGGATGACGGCCTCGCGCATCACCTCGACCGAATCGAGCGGATTCTTGCCCTGCGCGTTCTCGTCCATCATGCGCGCGAGAAGCTCCGGGTCGAGACTTCCCCAGTTCACGCCGATGCGCACCGGCTTGTCATGGCGCAGCGCGCACTCGATCAGGGTCGCGAACTGCTCGTCGCGCTTCGCGCCGCGCCCGACGTTGCCGGGGTTGATGCGGTACTTCGCGAGCGCGCGCGCGCAATCCGGGTATTGCGTGAGGAGCTTGTGGCCGTTGTAGTGGAAGTCGCCGATGAGCGGCACCGTGCAGCGCACTGAATCCAATAGCTCTCTTATGCGAGGTACCTGTGCGGCGGCCTGCGGCGTGTTCACGGTGATGCGTACGAGCTCGGAGCCGGCGCGCGCGAGCGCCTCGACCTGGCGGGCGGTGGCCTGCGCGTCCTCGGTATCGGTGTTCGTCATCGACTGCACGACGATCGGCGCCGCGCCGCCGATGCGAACGGCTCCCACGGCGACCTGCCGCGATATGCGCCGTTGCATCGCAATCAGGGGACGGTGAGGCGCGCCACGTCGTGACGCGTATGCGGCGCGAGGTCGATCGGCTTATCGCCGTAGGTCACGCGCACGTTCGCGGCATTGCCGATAACCAGGCTGTACGGCGGCCGCCCGCGCACCACGCGCTCGCTTCCTGCGGGGTTCAGCGATGCAATCAGCATGCGATCGAGAGAGTCACGGATCTCGATCCAGGCGTCGGCGTGGGTACGCACGACGAGGCGAGGCGGCCCATCCTTCGGCACGCCGGGGTCAGAGACAATCTTCGGCGCCACCGGCACCACCGCCGTCACCGGCGCCGCCGGCGGTTCGACCGGAGCGGCTACGATGCTCACCTTTTCCTGCAAGACAACCGGAGCGGGTGCCGCTTCCGGCGCGGGCTCGAACGAAGCCACGCCCGGCGGCGCTTTCGTCGCCACGCTGCGCTCGTGGTGCCATTGGTAGGCAACGCCCGCAACCAGCGCGAGCACGCCGAGCGACATCCCGAGGTACACCAAGGTCGAGCGCCGACCACGGTCCGAGAAGGGCACCGCCTCGTGGTAGCGCTGCGCGAGCCGGTTGGAATCGGGCATCTCGAAGCATCGCGAGATGCGTTGCACGAGTGGCTCGGCGTCGAGCTTGAGCAGGCGCGCGTAGTTGCGCACCATGCCGCGCGTGATGGTGTGGCCGGGAAGCGCCTCGATATTCTCCTGCTCGAGCGCCTCGAGCTGGCGCGGCGCGAACTTGAGCTGCTGCGCCACGTCGGCAAGCGCGAGTCCGCGCGCCTCGCGCGCCGCGGCAAGCTCCCGGCCCACGCCGGTCTTCTCAGTCATATTGACCGCGCACCAGCGCCTGATATTCGTGCGACTCCGGGAAGCGGCGGCGCAGCTGGTTCGCGTACGCCTGCTCGGCGACGCGCTCGCCGAGCTTGCGCTCGATGCGCAGCGCGAGCCACAGCGATTCGGAGCTCGGCGTCACGAGCTTGTTGTGGCGCGCCACCATTTTGCGCGCGTCGCCGACGTTGCCCTGCCGGTAGCGGATTTGCGCGAGGTTGAGAAGCGAAGTCGGCTCGTCCGGGTCCAGGCGCAGCGCGCGCTCAAAATAGGTTTCGGCGTCCTTCTGCTTGCCGGCCGCGTCGGACCGCAGCGTGCATACCCCGGCCGCGGAATACGAGCGCCACGGCGTTGGATAGAGCGGGTTGCGGATCGCCTGCAGAAAATACTTGATCGAGTCGGGCTCGCGCCCCGTCTGGCACAGGAACCAGCCGTAGTTATGGTTGATGTCGGCGTCGTTTGGCGAGAGGCGCAGCGCGCGCTCGAAGCTCTCCTCGGCGCGGTTGGTCTCCTTGAGCTGCATGTAGACCAGGCCGAACATTCCGTGCGTCGCCGCGTAGCCCGAATCGGCGGCGGCCGCGATGCGCAGCTCTTCGAGCGCGACGCCGTAGTTGCCGGCGCTGTAGTAGAGCGACGCGAGCTCGGTGTGGAGCCGGGCGCGGTTACGCGGTTCTCCCACCTCGCCGATGATGCTGCCGCTTTCGGGCGTGGGCTCCGGCTTCGAAGCGCAGCCTGCGAGCAGCACAATCAGAAACCAACGTCTCATGCGCGCACCTCGCGCAGCGCCATCGACCGGCGCCGCGTGCGGTCGGCGACGTCACCGGCGAGCTGACCGCACGCCGCCGCGATATCGTCGCCGCGCGTCTTCCGCGTGGTGACGGTGAGGCCGCCGCGCTGCAGCACCTCGGCGAATCGCCGGATGCGCTCCGGCGAGGAGCGCTTGAACTCCGAGCGCGGAAACGGGTTGAACGGAATCAGGTTGAACTTGCTGCTCACCTTCTTCGAGAACGCGATGAGCTCGCGCGCGTGCGCCTCGCCGTCGTTCACGTCCTCGAGCATCACGTCTTCGAAGGTGATGAAGTCGCGCGGCGCCTTGTCGAGATAGCGGTTGCATGCCGCAATCAGCTCGCGCAGCGGATACTTGCGGTTGATCGGCACGAGCCGGTCGCGCAGCGCGTCGTTCGGCGCATGCAGCGACACCGCGAGGGCCACCGGACATTCTTCGCGCAGCCGGTCGATGCCCGGAACCACGCCGGCGGTCGACACGGTGACCCGCCGCCGGGAAAGACCATAGGCGTTGTCGTCGAGCATCACGCGCAGCGCCGGGATCACGTTGTCCAGGTTGAGGAGCGGCTCGCCCATTCCCATCATGACGACGTTGGTCACCGGTCGCTTGCCCTCCAGCAGCCGATTGGCGAGCCAGAGCTGCCCGACGATCTCGGCTGTGGTCAGGTTGCGGTTGAAGCCCTGCTTGCCGGTCGAGCAGAACGCGCAGTCGAGCACGCAGCCTGCCTGGCTCGATACGCAAAGCGTGCCGCGGCTCGTCTCGGGAATGAACACGGCCTCCACCGCGTTCGCGCCGTCCACCTTAAGCAGCCACTTGCGCGTGCCGTCCGCAGCGGTCGTGTCGCCCACGATGGCCGGCGCTTGCACGCTCGCCACGGCGACGAGCCCGTCGCGCAGCGACCGCGCGAGGTCGCTCATTTTTCCGAAGTCGCCCTCGCCGCGCTGGTGCATCCATTGCAAGACCTGGCGCGCGCGAAAAGGCTTCTCGCCCTGCGCCTCGAAGAAGCGCTCAAGCCCGTCGCGATCCAGGCCGAGCAGGTTCGTCACCGGGAGTACACCTCGGAGCGCGGGAAAAAATAGCCGATCTCCGTGCGCGCGGTTTCGGGCGCATCGGAGCCGTGGACCGCGTTCGCGTCGATGGACTCGGCGAAATCTGCGCGAATCGTGCCCTTCGCGGCCTTCTTCGGGTCGGTCGCGCCCATCAGCTCGCGGTTCTTGGCGATCGCGTTCTCTCCCTCGAGCACCTGCACCAGCACCGGGCCGGACACCATGAACTCGACGAGATCATTGAAGAAAGGCCGGCCGCGATGCACAGCGTAGAAGCCTTCAGCCTCCGCGCGCGACAGATGCATCATGCGCGCCGCCACAATGCGCAACCCCGCTTTCTCGAAGCGGGCGAGGATCTGGCCGATCACGTTTTTCTTCACCGCGTCGGGCTTGATGATCGAGAGCGTCTGCTCCGCCATGGACTGCCGTTCTCCTTGGGAATCAAGAAATTAACCGGGCATTCTACGCCATTCTGGCAACACGCCGGGCGCGTTCTTGGCCGTCTGGTAGCGGCAATCGACGCCGAGCCCTGGCACCCAAACGACGTCAGTCCCGCGCACGAGCATCGGCAGGCGGTCGCGCTCCCAAGGGGGCACGCCCGCCTCCTGGAAAAGGTTTTTGAGTGTGCGCCGCGGCCGGCGCGCGTCGGGCTGCAGCCGCTCGCCACCTGAACGCAGGCGCACTGCGAGCGGTTTTGCGTGCACGGCGATGCCTTTGCCGCGCACGCGGCGGAAGCGCAACTCGCCGCCGAGCTCCGGAATTGCAAGCTTCGCCTCACCGTTCCAGGCGATCGGGGTGAACGGAGCGGCGGGGCGATCCTCGACGATCGCGCCGCGGTAAAGGCGCAGCCGCGCGCCGTCGTGCTCGATCAGCGTGCGGCTCCCCGCCGCGGTGAGCTGCTTCAGCATCTCGACGAGCTTCGCCTCGCTCGGCGCGCGCAGCCCGCGCTCTCGCAGGAAGTTCCGTAGCAGCCGCTCGGCTTTCGCGTCGACCCGGGCGAAGCTGCGCGCGGCGCGCGACAGTGATCTTTTCCACGCCGGGAACCGCGCGCCGAGGAGCGGCCCGACGCGGCGCCGGATGAAGTTGCGGGTGAGGGCCTCGTCGGCGTTGCTCTCGTCCTCGAACCACTCCAACGCGTGCGCGCGCGCGTAGGCGACGATTTCCTCACGCGAGAGCTCGAGGAGCGGTCGCCACAGGACTTTTCCGCGATAGCGGGACTCGGGCAGCATGCCACGCGCGCCCCTAAGTCCTGCGCCGCGCAGGAGATTCATGAGCACCGTCTCGGCCTGGTCGTCGAGGTTGTGCGCGAGCGCGATGCAGTGCGCATCGACTTTTGCGAACGCGTCGTAGCGCGCCTTGCGCGCGGCTGCCTCGAGACCCCGCCCCTCCTTCTGCACCTTGACCTTGTAGACCTTGAGCGGGACCGCGAGCCGGCGGCAAAGGCTGCGGCAGAAGGCGGCCCAAACCTCCGCGTTCGGACTCAGACCGTGATGCACATGGACCGCCGAGATCCCGGGCACCTTGCGCAATTTGTGAAGCAGGACCACCGAGTCCACGCCGCCCGAGAGGGCGACAGCCGTGCGTCGGCTAGCGCTCGCCCGTTTCCTTGAACTTGCCATGGGACATCAGGCGCTCAAGCCGCTCCTCGACGAGCTCGCGCGGCTTCTTATCCTCGACTTGCTTGAGCGCCTCGGCGAGCGCTTTTTTCAGCGCCTGCGCGGCAGCCTGCGGATCGCGGTGCGCGCCGCCGAGCGGCTCGGGAACGATTTTGTCGACGAGCCCGAGCGTCTTCAGGCGGTTCGCCGTGATGCCGAGCGCCTCAGCCGCGTCGGGCGCCATTTCGGCGCTGCGCCAGAGGATCGAGGCGCAGCCCTCGGGCGAGATTACCGAATAGGTGGCGTACTGCAGCATCAGAATCACGTCGCCAACCGCGATGGCGAGCGCGCCGCCCGAACCGCCCTCGCCGATCACCGTGACGATGATCGGCGAGCGCAGGCGCGCCATCTCGAAGAGGTTGCGACCGATCGCCTCCGACTGCCCGCGCTCCTCGGCGTCGATCCCCGGAAAGGCGCCGGGCGTGTCGACGAAGGTGAACACCGGCAAAGCGAATTTCTCGGCCAGCTTCATCAATCTCAGCGCCTTGCGGTACCCCTCGGGCTTCGGCATGCCGAAGTTGCGCGCGATCTTTTCCTTCGTATCGCGCCCTTTCTGATGGCCGAGCACGACGCACGCCGCGCCGTTGAAGCGCGCGAGTCCGCCGACGATTGAAGCGTCGTCCGAGAACGTGCGGTCGCCGTGCAGCTCCTCGAAATTCGTAAAGAGCGCCTGGATGTAGTCGAGCGTGAAAGGACGCTGCGGATGGCGCGCCACCTGCGCCACCTGCCACGGCGTGAGCTTGCCGTAGATGTCCTTGGTGAGCGTTTGGCTGCGCTTGGTGAGCCGCTGGATCTCCTCGGAAATGTCGACCGCCGAGTCGTCCTGCACGAAGCGCAGTTCCTCGATGCGGGTTTCGAGCTCGGCGATGGGCTGCTCGAATTCGAGGAAGGTGGTTTTCAATCGGCTCAGTATTCTACCGGCACCGGGTCGAGCGAGCGCCACAGGTACCAGGTGGCGACCGAGCGCCACGGCCGCCAGCTTTCGCCAAGCTTTCGCATGCGCGCGAGCGAGACTTTTCTCCCTTTGAAATAGCAGACGCGGATGCCTTTCTGCAGCCCGAGATCGTCGAGCGGGAAAATGTCCGGTCGCAGCAGATTGAAGATGAGAAACATCTCCGCGGTCCAACGCCCGATGCCGCGCACTTGCACCAGATCCGCGATCACCTCCTCGTCGCTCATCTCGTCCCAGCGATACGGATGCACGAGCCCCTCGGCGAAGCGCCGCGCGAGGTCGACGATGTATTCGGTCTTGCGGTCTGAAAGCCCGCACGCGCGCAGCTCGGCCGGCTTTTTCAGCAGGATGCCTTCCGGCGTCACCGCTCCGGCGCAGGCGACCACGCGGTCCCACACGCTCTGCGCCGCCTTCACCGAGATCTGCTGCCCGACGATCGCGCGCGCGAGCGTGAGGAACGGCTCGCCGCGCCGGACGAGATAGATGCCTTTATGCCTCTGCATGATGGAAGACATGACGGCGTCTTTACGCCTAAGCGCGCGCTTCGCGCGGTCCCAGTATTCAGGCTTCATGGACCGGAAGATTGAGGAGCAGGTTCTGCGGCTTCATCTTTACTACGCCGTCTTCGGCGGCAAGCGCGAGATACACGGTGCGGCCGCGAATCTCGGCGCGCATCGCGCGCGCGTCGGCGAACTCGAGCGCGAAAAGCGCGAGGATATTGCGCATCCTTCCCTGCTCGATCTCGCGTCCGCCCCAGAGCTCGTTCAGGAGCTCGCTCGACTCGGCGTCGAGCCCGATGTGCCATGCCCAGTGCTCTTCGTCGATCTTGCGGATGGGCGTTACGCGCACCTCGGTTTTCAAAAAATGGAAAACCCACGCCTCGATCACGCGGCACAATGCATCGAGCGCAGGACGGCCGTAAGTGAGGCTGATCACCGTGTCGTGGCGCGATTCGCGCTCCCAGTAGAGCGCGGCGTTGTTGCGGTCGAGCACGTCGAGATTGGCCGTCGCGAGCTCGCCTTGCGCCTCGATGATGAGGCGGCCGATCGAGCCGTAGCGGTGGCCGCTCGCGTGCATCTCGACCGTCTCGAGGTCGGCGAGCAGCACATGGCCGTCCTGGATGGTGGCTTTCTGGTCGCGGAAGAAGAGCTCGCCCGCGCGCAGCTTGAGCGGGTCGTCGGTGCCGTCGAGCACGTTACGCAGGACCACGTGCGCCAGCTGATCGATGAACATCGGCGGGATGTCGATCGGTGCGCGGAAGAGCGCGAGGTAGCAGCCTTCCACGGTGCCGGCCTCGAGAAGCTTGCGCCGGAAGTCGAGCACGATGCGATAGTTGTCGCGCGCGTCCGGGTCTTCGATCGCAGCGAGGTCGATGCTGCGCCGCGGGTCTTCCATGAGCGCCGCGTGGACGCGCCGCTCGCCATCGCCGGATTCCTCGACCGGGTGGATTTCCGGGCGCAGGTAGTATGCGCGCAGGAAATCGTCGGTCACGCGCAGCCGGCCGGCTGCGTCGCGTTCTAAAAGGTGAAAACCGGAGTTACGCCAAAACTCAGTTGGCAAACTACGCAGGAGCCAAGACCAGGCGCGAGTGCGACGCCACGTGCTGCTTCAGAAACTCCATCTGGTCGGCGAGGATCCGCCGGTTGGTGAGGATCAGGTATTCGGCCTTGTTCGGGATGTAAGGCGCGTAGAGAAGCTCCAGCCCGCATTCCTGCGGCAGGCGGTTGCGTTTGTGGCCGTTGCAGTTGCGGCACGCGGTCACGACATTCATCCAGGTGTCGCGACCGCCGCGCGAAAGCGGGGTGATGTGGTCGCGCGTCAGGCGAAAGTAGCTGAACGCGCCGCCGCAATACCCGCACACGTGCCGGTCGCGGCGGAAGAGCTCGCGGTTATTGAGCGGCGGCACCTGGTGGAAGCCCTTCGCCGCGAGCGCCTTGCCCTTGATCGCGACGATGGAATGCGCGGTGATGCTGGAGCGCTCGCCGGTGCGGCGGCAGATGCCGCCGTAATAAGTGAATTTTTCCTCGCCCAGCGTCCACGCGACCAGGTCTTTCGCGTAGTAGAAGCAAGCCTGCTGCCAGCTGATCCACCGGTGCGGGACGCCGTGCGCGTCCAGGGACAGAATGAGCGGCTTATCCATGGGCGAGAAACATGCCCGCGGATTCTGCTTGGCTACCTCAAAAAAAACAAGGGGCTGCGATAGGAAGCTAATTCTTGTCGACGGCCTCGCGAAAACCCTGGCCGGCCGCGAAGGCAGGAATGGTCTTCGCGCAAATCTTGATCTCCTTGCCGTTCACCGGGCTGCGCCCGCTACGCGCCTTCCTGGTCCGCGGAAGAAACGTGCCGAAGCCGACCACGGTGACGCGCTTGCCCTTGGCGACGTTCGCGACGATCGCGTCGAACAATGCGTTCACCACTTCGTTGGCTGCTACCTTGCTGACGTTCCCCGCTTTTGCCGCGACCTGGACCAGATCGGACTTCGTCACTACGTGTGGCATGCGCTCCCCTTTACTTGCTCACGCGTGCGAGCCATCGTATCTCAAATCGAAATCGAAAAACAATTATGATTCGTCTCACGGAGGAGGAAATCATGAAGAAGTTAGTCTGTTCGGCACTTGCCGCGGCTTTCACATTGCCCGCGCACGCGCAAACCACGCTGACGTTCTCGAGCTGGGTTCCGCCGACGCACCACCTCACGATCTGGCAGGCGAATTGGGCCGCCGAGGTCGAGAAAGCGACCGGCGGGCGCGTCAAGTTCCAGCAGTTGCCGAAGCATCCTTCGGCGCCGCCGGGGACTTTCGATGCCGTGCGCGACGGCTTGATGGATCTCTCGTACGTGACGGCGAGCTACACGCCGGCGCGGCACATCCTGCCATTGATGGCCGAGCTGCCGGGTGCCGGCGAAACTGCCGAGATCAATTCGGTCGCGTACTCGCGCATCCACTGGAAACACTTTCAAAAGGTTGGCGAGTACAAGGGCGTGAAGCTCCTCGCCGTGTGGACGCACGGGCCCGGGCAGATGTTCACGAAGAAGCAGATCAACAGTCTCGCCGACTTCCAGAACCTGAAGATCCGCACCGGCGGCGGCATCTCGGCCGAGGTGATCTCCGCGCTCGGCGGGTCGCCCTTCTTCAAGCCGGCGCCCGAGTCCTACGAGCTCCTGAATAGCGGCGTCGCCGACGGCGTGTTCTTCCCGCTCGAGTCCATCGTCTCGTTCAAGCTCGACAAGGTGATCGGCCAGGGCACCATCTTTCCCGGCGGCCTGTACAGCTCCTCGTTCGGCTTCTTCATGAACGAAGGCAAATGGAACAAGCTCTCGAAGCAGGACCAGCAGATCATCGAGAAGCACGGCTTCGAGTTCGCCGCGCGCTCGAACGGTCAGTCCTGGGACAAGGCCGACCAGGCAGGCCTCAATGCGCTCAAGGCCGCTGGCGCCCGCATCATTACCGCCGACGACAAGATGCGCGCCGAGGCCGAGAAGCGCTCGGGTCCGATCATCGAGGACTGGATCAAGAAGGCGAGCGCCAAGGGCGTCGATGCCAAGGCCGTGCTGCAGGAATTCCGCGCCGAGCTGAAGAAGGTCGCTGCTGAACGTAAGTAGTTCCTGGGAAAGACGCGCCGATGCCGTGCTCGGCATCGCCGCGTCGATCCTGCTGTTCCTCATGATGGTGCTCACGTTCGCGGACGTGGTCGCGCGCTATCTCCTCAACCGCCCAATCCGCGGCGGCTTCGAGATCACCGAGCTCACGCTGCTCGTGCTCATCTTCGCTGGCCTGCCGCTCGTCTCGCACGCCGACGAGCACGTCACCATGGACTTCATCGATCGCATCCTGCCGCCGCGCGCGCGGCAGGCGTGGATTCGCGTGATGCACGCGGTCTGCGCCGCGATCATGTTCTTCCTCACCTGGCAAGTCTGGATCAAGGCGACACGCATCGCTTCCTATAGCGACACCACCGACGTGCTGCGCATCACGATCGGTCCGTTCGTTTACTTCATGGCGATCATGATCGCGCTGACCGGGCTGGTGCACCTCTTCAAGGTCTTCTCGCCCGGCACGCCGCGTCGGCAGCACGCGACGACATGACCGAGACGCTGGTCGGCCTGGCCGCGATGATGCTGCTTGCGTTCCTGCGCCTGCCGATCGCGCTGTCGATGGGGCTGGTCGGCGTCATCGGCTACGCCTACATGCGCGACTGGAGCTTCGCCGCCGCGCTAGCGGCGGCGCAGACGAAGCTCTACGAGACCGGGCGCAATTACACGCTTTCGGTGATCCCGCTTTTCATCCTGATGGGCAACTTCGTGACGCGCGCCGGCATGTCGCAGGAGCTCTTCCGCGCCGCGTACGCCTTCATCGGTCACCTGCGCGGCGGGCTTGCGATGGCGACCATCGTCGGCTGCGCCGGCTTCGGTGCGATCTGCGGCTCGTCGATCGCCACCGCCGCGACCTTCGCGAAGGTGGCCTACCCGTCGATGAAGAAATTCGGCTACTCGGACGGGCTCGCGACCGGTGCGATCGCCGCTGGCGGCACGCTCGGCATCCTGATTCCGCCCTCCACCATCATGGTGATCTACGGGATCATGACCGGGACGAGCATCGGGCACCTCTTCGCCGCCGGCATCCTGCCCGGCATCCTCGCCACGGTGCTCCTCTGCCTCGCGGTCCGATACGTCGCCTGGCGCAATCCGGAGGCAGCGCCGCGCGGCGAGCGCATGTCCTGGAAGGAACGTTTCGCCACGCTCGAGGGACTCGGCTGGTTCGTCGCCGTCGGCGTCGCCGTCATCGGTGCGGCGCAGCTGCGCTGGTTGCCCGCCGATGACGCCGCGGTGCTCGGCGCCCTCGCGGTGTTTGGCCTTTCTCTCATCTACAAGGGGATCACGAGCGTGGTGGCGCTCTTTGCGCTGGTGATGGGCGGCATCTACGGCGGCGTCTTCACCGCGGTGGAAG
>JAICPQ010000144.1 GCA_025929745.1 Burkholderiales bacterium
ACCTGCGGGCCGAGAGCGGTGGCGAGCACGGCGATCGCCATGCCGATCATGCCGTACAGGTTTCCGCGCCGCGAACTCTCCGGGTTCGACAGCCCGCCCAAGCTCAGAATGAACAGGATCGCGGCGCCGAGGTAGGAGACGGTCAGCAGCGTGGTGGACACGGCGCCGCCTCCTACTTGCGGAACATCTGCAGCATGCGCTGCGTAACGGCAAAGCCGCCGAACATGTTGATGGCAACGAGGGCGATGCTCAGCACCGCGAGGCCGATGATCCAGCCGGTCGGTCGGCCGGCCGGCTCAACCTCGAACGGCGCCACTTGCACCAGCGCGCCGATCGCGATGATGCTCGAAATGGCGTTCGTGACGCTCATGAGCGGCGTGTGCAGCGCCGGGGTCACGTTCCAGATCACCATGTAGCCGACGAAGCAAGCGAGCACGAACACGGTGAAGTGACCGATAAAAGCCGGCGGCGCGTAGGCGCCAATGAGCCAGAAAAGGATTGCCCCGATCAGAAACACCACGGCGGTGCCTCGCGCCGATGCCGGCGGCGCCGCTTCACCATGGGGCTTGGGCGGAGCGGCCTTTGGCGGCGCCGATTTCGGCGGGGGCGCGGCCGAGAGTTTCGGCGGCGGCGGTGGCCAGGTGATGCTTCCGTCCTTGACGACGGTGGTGCCGCGAACCACTTCGTCGTCCATGTTGACGACGATGCGCCCGTCCTTGGCCTTGCAGAGCTCTTCGGTGAGACGCAGGAGATTCGTGGCGTAAAGCGTGCTCGACTGCTTCGCGAGGCGGCTCGGCAGGTCGGCGTAGCCAATGATCGTCACGCCGTGCTTCACCACCGCCTGCCCGGGCTCGGTGAGCTCGCAGTTGCCGCCCTGCTCGGCGGCGAGGTCGACGATCACGCTGCCGGGCCGCATGGAGCGCACCATGTCGGCCGTGATGAGACGCGGCGCGGGCTTGCCGGGGATGAGAGCCGTGGTGATGATGACGTCGACTTCCTTCGCCATGCGCGCGAACACCGCGGCCTGCGCCTTCTGGAAGCCCTCGCTCATCACCTTGGCGTAGCCGCCAACCCCGCTGCCTTCTTCAACGTAGTCGACCGGCACGTATTCCCCGCCGAGCGATTTGATCTGGTCTGCGACCTCGGGCCGCGTGTCGTTCGCGAGCACGATCGCGCCCAGGCCGGACGCCGCGCCGATCGCGGCGAGGCCGGCGACGCCGGCGCCGATGACGAAGACCTTGGCGGGCGGCACCTTGCCGGCGGCCGTGATCTGCCCGGTGAAGAAGCGGCCGAAGGCATGCGCCGCCTCGATGACCGCGCGGTACCCGGCAATATTGGCCATCGAGGAGAGCGCGTCCAGCTTCTGCGCGCGCGAGATACGCGGCACGCTGTCCATGGCGAGCACCGTGGCGTTTCTCGCGGCAAGCGCTTGCATGAGCTCGCGGTTCTGCGCCGGCCAGATGAAGCTGACGACCGTCGTCCCGACGCGCATGCGCTGCACCTCGGCCATGCTCGGCGCTCGCACCTTGAAAACGATGTCGGCGCTCGCCCAGATGTCCTCGACGATCTCCGCGCCCGCGGCGCGGTAGGCATCATCGGGGAAGTTCGCGGCCGCACCGGCGCCGGACTGGACCGCGACGCGGAAGCCGAGCTTGGCGAGCTTCTCGACGACCTCGGGAACCGTGGCGACCCGCTTCTCGTCTGCCGCGGTTTCGCGCGGCACTGCGATCAACTGCGGCATGGATTCTTTTCTGAGAGGTGGCCCGATTCTAGCGCGGCTCTCGACGAACAAGGGCACGCTCGGCCAGCTCGAAGGCGGCGTGCACCACAAGCGCGAGCACGGCCGCGGGCAGCGCGCCCGCGAGCAGCACGGCGTGGTCGTTGAGCGCCAGCCCCTGAACGATGCGCTCGCCCAAGCCGCCGGCCCCGATGAAAGCAGCGATGGTGGCCGTGCCGACGCTGATGACCGCGGCGGTCTTCACGCCGGCCAAGATCACCGGAAGCGCGAGCGGCAGCTCGATCTTCGAGAGCACGTGCGCCGGGGAAAGCCCCAATGCGGTGGCCGCCTGCAGCAGGCCGCGCGGCACCTCGAGCAGGCCGGCGTGCGTATTGCGTGTGATCGGCAGCAGCGCATAAAGGAAAAGCGCGATGAGGGCAGGCCAGAGGCCAATCGTCCCGGTGAGCGGGATGAGCAGCGCAAGCAACGCGAGAGACGGGATCGTCTGCAGGAGCCCCACGAAGACAAGTAGCGGCTGCGCGAGCCATGCCTGCTTCGCCGCGACGAGACCGAGCGGAACGCCCACGAGCGCCGCGATCGCGAGCGAACCGAACACCAGGCCCAAATGCTCGGCGAGCAGTCGCCCGAAGTCCGGCGCGAACAGAGCCGCGGCGAAGCCTGCTCGGCTCTGCGCCTGGGCGCCGAGAAATTCGCGGGCGACGTCGGCGAAAGGCATCTTGTCGAGCTCCGCGCGGGCATTGAGGCGGATCATCGCTTGCGCGTCGATGCGGCCCTCCAGCATTTTCAGACGCTCGATCTCGCGGGCAAAGCGCTTCGGAACATCGGCCCGGTACAGCAGCACCGCGTCATACGCGGGGAAGAAGGCGCGGTCGTCGTCGAGGGCGACGATGCCGAAGCGCTCGATCTTGGCGTCGGTGGTATAGAGATCCATGACGTCGATCTCGCCCGCCGCGAGCGCCTCGTAGGCGATGCCGTGGTCGAGGCCGCGCGGCTTCTGCGGCAGACGATAGGCGGCCTGCAGCCCGGGCCAGCCGTCTCGGCGGCCGAGAAACTCGTGCGACAGGCCGAAGCGAAGCGCCACATGCTTCGCGAGGTCGGACACTTTGCGCACGCCGAGACGCTCGGCGTCCTTGCGCCGCATGCCGAGCGCATAGCTGTTGCTGAAACCCAGCGGGATCCCCGCGGCCAGTCCGAGCGGCTGGAGGCGCTGGTTCAGCGCGGCGAGACCGAGACGCTCTTCGGACTTGAGGATCTCGCGCGCGATCGTACCGGTGTACTCCGGATAGAGATCGATCGAGCCCGACTTGAGCGCCTCGAGCAGGATCGCGGTGTTGCCGAGCCCGGGCTTGTGGGTCGCGCCGACGCTCTGCGCGAGGATCTCGCCGAGGATGAAGGACTCGGTGAAGCGTTTGGAGCCTACGGTCAGGTTCTGCGCGCTAGCCGGAAGGCAAGCCAACAGCGCGCAGAGCGCGATGATCCTTTTCATCCCGTCCTCCCAGAAACTGCAGGCGTGCCAGGCTGGCGTAAAGGCCGCCCTGGCGCATGAGCTCGGCATGCGTTCCCTGCGCAACGATTTCGCCGCGTTCGAGCACCACGATGCGCTCGGCGTTCTGCACCGTCGCAAGGCGATGCGCGATGACGAGCGTGGTGCGGCCCTGCTCCAGCGTTTGGAGGCCCTGCTGCACCAGCTGCTCGGCCGCGGCGTCGAGCGAGCTGGTTGCCTCGTCCAAGACCAGAATCGGCCGGTCGGCCACCAGCGCGCGGGCGATCGACAGGCGCTGTTTCTGCCCGCCCGAAAGCGTGATGCCACGCTCGCCGAGCTCGGTGTCGAGGCCCTGCGGCAGGCGCTCGATGAACTCCGTGGCGCAGGCCTGCCCGCACGCGCGCACCACCGTCTCGCGGCTCGCATCGGGCCTGCCATAACGCACATTTTCGAGCACGCTCGCGGCAAAGATGACCGGCTCCTGCGGCACCACCGCGACCAGGCCGCGCGCCTCGCGCGGATCCATGGCCGGCAGCTCGACGCCGCCGATGCGCACCGCGCCTTCCTGCGGGTCGTAAAAGCGCAGAAGCAGCGCGAACACCGTCGATTTGCCCGCGCCCGACGGACCGACGAGCGCGACCCGCTCGCCCGGGGCGATGGTCAGGCTGAAGCGCTCGAGCGCCGCGGTCGCGGGCCGCGCCGGATAGCAAAAGCGCACGCGATCGAATTCGATCTCGAGCGCGCGGCTCGCCGGCGGCGCCAGCGGCGCGCTGCGAGCGGCGATGCGCGGTTCGGTGTTCAAGAGCTCCACCAGGCGCTCCGTCGCGCCGGCCGCACGCTGCAGCTCGCCCCAAACCTCGGCCACCGTACCGGCGCCCATCGCGAGCGCTGCGGCGTAGAACACGAAAGCCGCGAGCTCACCGTGCGTGAGACGGCCGGCGAGCACGTCGTGGCCGCCGACCCAGAGAATGACGCCGACCGCACTGAAGGCGATGAGCATCACCACGGCGATCAGGAAAGCCTTGTGCGAGATGCGCTGCAGCGCGACGTCGTACGCCGCTTCCACCCGGCGCGCGAAGCTCGCGCGGTCGACGTCCTCGTGCGCGTAGGCCTGCACCGTGCGAATTTCGTGCACCGCCTCGTCGACGTACGCGGAGACGTCGGCGACGCGGTCCTGACTCGCCCGCGACAGGCCCCGAACGCGCCGGCCGAGGACAAGGATCGGTAGAAGCGTGGCGGGCGCGCCGACAAGGACGAGAAGGGCGAGCTTCCAGCTCGTGACGAAAAGCATCACCGCGGCGCCGACCATCATGAGGGCGTTGCGCACGAACATCGAGAGTCCGTAGCCGATGACCTGCTGCACGAGCGTGGCGTCGTTCGTGAGGCGCGACACCACGTCGCCGGTACGCTCGCGTTCGAAAAAGGCCGGCTCCAGGCCGAGGATGTGGTCGAACACGGCGCGGCGCAGGTCAGTGACCACGCGCTCGCCGGTGCTCATCATGGTGTAGAAGCGCACCCAGGTGGCCGAGGCGTAGAGCACGACCACGCCGATCATTGCGGCGAGCGCGTGGTCGAGGAGGGCCGGCTCGCCGCTGCCGAAACCGCGGTCAATGACGAGCTGAACGCCGCGGCCGAGTGCGAGCACGCATCCTACGGCGACGAGCAGCGCGGCAGCGGCGACGGCGATGCGGCCGCGGTACGGCCACAAAAAACGCGCGATGCTCAACGTTCTTTCGCGCGCAGGAGCGCCGCTTCCGCGTTGCGCAGCAGCGTTTCACTGTCGGCTCCTTCGGCCGGAAACGTCGCCATGCCCACACGCACGCGCAAATCCGGTGCGAGCGCCTGCATCACCTTTTCGCGCACCACTTGGCAATCGGCCGTGTCCTTCAAATCGCACGCGACGATGACGAACTGGTCGTTCGCCGCGCGCGCGAGCGTGTCGGCCTTGCGCACGCACGCGCCGAGCCGCGCGGCAATCCCGCCGAGCATCGCGTGGTCGACCTCGCGCACGTCCTCGAGCTGGACGAGAAGTGCCGCTACCATGCGGTCGCGCCGCTGCGCGAGGCGGATCGCTTGACGCAGGCGGTCGTCGAGCATGCGCCGGTTCGGCAGGCCCGTGAGCGGGTCGTGGTAGGCGGCGAAGCGCGCGGCGTGCTCGGCGCGCCGCAGCTCGGTCATGTCGGCGAGAAACTCGACCCTGCCCCCGCCCGGGAGAGCGCGCACCGCGCGCCGCAGCGAGCGCCCATCGCGCGTTTCGAATTCCATCTCGGTGCGCGCCGGGCCGAGGCCGGCGTACGGCGCGCTGCAGGCGATCAGCTGGCCGTCGGCACTCCAGACGGCGATGGCCTCGGGGAAGCTGCGGATGGCGTCGCGCAGGAGTTCGAGCTCATCGGCGTCGGTCACACCCGCTCGACTTCTACGCGGCAGTCGTAGAACGTCGCACCGCCGCCGAGGTCGGCCGTGCGCTGCGAGGTCAGGTTATTGGCGTTGCCGCGGTCGGGCGAGTACTTTTTCCACCACACCGACGGCGCGACCACGACGCCGGGCCGCGGCTTGGCGTTGACGCGCGCGCGCAGGCGATGGCTGCCGCGGTCGTTAAAGACCCGCACCATGTCGCCGTCGGCGATGCCGCGCGCCCGAGCGTCGAGCGGATGCATGTCCAGATGCGGCTCGCGCTCGAACTCGCGAAAGCGCGCGAGGTTGGCGAAGCTCGAATTCAGGAAATGGCGCGCCGGCGGCGAGAGGAAACCGAGCGGGTACTTTGCGGCGTTTTCGGCGGGCGGGTTGTAGAAAGGAAGCGGGTCGATGCCCTGCTGTTCCAGCCACGCGCTATGGAACTCGCATTTGCCGGACGGCGTCGGGAAGCCGCCGTGCGCGAACGGCGCGAAGCGCTCGGGCACATCGAGCTTGCGCCAGCCGTCGCGCTTCAGGCCTTCCCACGACACGCCGTTCAGCGCCGTGCGGCACAAATCCTCGTCGGAATCGCGAAAGCACGGCTCCTCGAAACCGAGGCGCGCCGCGAGGCGCCGGAACACCTCGGCGTTCGGCAGCGCTTCCCCGACCGGCGCAATCGCCGGATTGTTCGCGAGCATGTACAGGTGCCCGTACGACTTGTGCACGTCGTAGTGCTCGAGCTGCGTCGTCGCCGGCAGGACGATGTCCGCGTAATCGGCCGTGTCGGTCTGGAAATGATCCATCACCACGGTGAAGAGGTCCTCGCGCGAGAAGCCGGCGATGACCTTGGCCGAGTCCGGACACACGGCCACGGGGTTATTGTTGTAGACGATCGTCATGCGTACCGGCGGCTCGGCGCTGGTGAGCGCATCGCCGAGCTGCGAATGATTAATGACGCGCGGCCGGCGTCCGGCGAGGAGGTCGGGGCGCTCGAGCGCCGCATGGTCGAAGCGGTAGAAATCCGCGGTGGTAAGCACGATGCCGCCGGCCGGATCGCGCCACGCACCCGTGAGCGCCGGCAGGCAGGCGATGGTCCGCGCCGCGATGCCGCCGCCCGCGTGGCGCTGCATGCCGTAGTTCAGCCGGATGGCCGCGGGCTTCGTGCGGCCGTACTCGCGTGCGAGCTCGATTACCTCGTCAGTCGAGATGCCGCATGTGCGCGCCGCCCAATCGGGCGGGTAATGCTCGAGCACGCGCTTCTTCAGTGGCTCATAACCGAGCGTGTAGCGCTCGACGTAGTCGCGATCGATGAGCCCTTCGGTGATGAGCACATGCATCATGCCAAGGGCGAGCGCGCCGTCGGTGCCAGGAAGTAGCGCGATGTGCTGCGTGCACTTCTCCGCCGACAGGCTGCGATACGGGTCGATGGCCACGACTTTCGCGCCGCGTCGCTTCGCCGCCTGCAC
>JAICPQ010000213.1 GCA_025929745.1 Burkholderiales bacterium
GCCTCGTCGACTTTGAGAAGATCCGTGAACGGCTTGAGGTTGGGTGCGAGCGAGACGATCGCGCCTACGTTGAGGTCGCGGTTCGCCCAGCCGTCCAGGCGCTTGCCGATGCCGGAAGCGAAGGAGTCGTCGACCGTCGAATGGCACAAGGCGCATTGCGTTCCCATCGACGTGATTCGTCCGGCGCTGTCGAACCTGCCGGTGATTCCGACAACCGCATTGAGCTCGAGCAGAGCAAGCGTCGTTGCCGGGTCATCCAGGTTAACTTTCCCTGCTTTGATCTGAGCTTTCAGTTGTTCGGGCAGTGCGTCCGCGTCTACTTTCAAGCCCACTGCGAGGGCGGTCTTAGGGCTGACGCCTGGCCCGACGCCGCCGTTCTTCTCGCCGGCAATGGCCTTGTGCAGCCCCAGGGCATCGCCGAAAAAAGCCTCCGAACCGAAGGTATCGAAGCGAAAGACCTGCCTGCCCTCTTCGATCAAGCGACGCGCGGAGGCGTTGATGTGGCGGTCATTCTTGGACAGGCGGCGCTCGCCATCGTTGGCGTCTGTCGATTCCCCCGCTCCGGCGAGCATGGCGAGGGCGATGGTCGAACCGCCGACAACGAAGGTAACCGCTGCAAGTCTCATGGCAGATCCTTTATTTGCACTTCGCGTTGGCGAGAAACGCGACGAGGTCCACGCGCTCCTTCGCGTCCGGCACCCCCGCATAGGTCATGGTGGTGCCAGGGACGGTGCCGACCGGATCGGCCAGAAAGCGCTCCAGGTTCTCTCTGGTCCAGGTGAGCTTCGAGCGCTTCATCGCCGGGGAATACTCGAACCCGGCCACGCTGCCCGCGCGGCGGCCGATCACGCCGCAGTGGCGCGGCCCGACGCGGTCGTAGGCGAGCGCATGGCAGGCCGCGCAGCGCGGATAGATCGCCTCGCCCGCCTGTGGGTCGCCCGTAGCGAGCGCTGCGAGCAGCAGCGCGCCTTCCAGCATTACGAGACGAACGCCGAAGGCACGGGGTTCTCGCCGAGAGCGTTGCGCAGGACGGCCCAGTGCATCGCTTCGTCGCCGAGGATGCTGGCCGCCGCCTTGGAGAGATCGCGGTTGGCGAAGAGCGGCACCGCGCCGAGATATGCGCTCACCGCGCCCTGCTCGAGGCTCGCTGCAAAGCGCAGCACATCGGCTTGCACCTTGAGTCCCTCCACCGGAAAGCTGTACTTGCTCTTCGCCACGACCGGCTTGCCGCCCAGCTTCTGCACCGTCTTCGCGAGGACATCCGCGTGCTCCTTATGGTGACCCTGGAATTGCACGGCGAGCGCATGAACCGGCTTCTGCAGCAGGCCGCTCTCCGCACCGACCTGGTATGCCGCGATGGCCTCGAGCTCCGCGCCGAGCGCAGTGTTGAGGATGCGTACGTCGTCCGCGCCGCCCGCTTTGCTCTTCGCGGCCAGCGCGTCCCTCCCCGCGAGCAGCGCCACTGCGGCCCCCGAGAGGACGAGACCGGATTGAGCGAGAAACAGACGGCGTGCGGCGGCCGGATTGGGGATGCTGAAAAACGATGACATCGCTGTCTCCTTTGAGTGATTGCGCGCATTGGATGACGCGATCGCCGATCCCGTTCCCGGAACGACATCGGCGCAGGCGAGATGCTGCCCTTTGTGCTTTCGTATGCACCTTCGCATCTCGCCACGCCGGGGAAAATCAACGCGGGGAAACGCCGCCCGTGCCCGCTGCATCTAATGGCACGAAAGGATCCACCATGGCAAGAATCGTTCGTCGCACGCTCGACCAGCCCGCGCAGTTCACCATAGATGGCAAGGAACAATGGTTTTGCAGATGCGGGCTTTCCATGAATCAGCCGTACTGCGACGGCTCGCACAAGCTCGCCAAAGGCGAAGCGCCCGGCATGCTCTACTGGTACGACGAAACCGGCACGCGCCACGAGGTGCAAGGCGAGTTTCCGGACATTAGGAGCTACTAGGCGCTCCCATGGCGAGCTACCAGGTGAAGCTTGTGGGGCGCGAAGAGCTCGCCGAAGGCACGCTCGCTTTCCGCCTCGAAAAGCCCGCAGGATTCCAGTTCAAGCCCGGCCAGTCCATCGTGCTCGAGCTTCTCGATCCCCCGCCCGAGGACGGGCAGAAGCGGCGCACGTTTTCGCTCGTCAGCGCGCCATTCGAGGAAACGCTCGTCATCGCGACGCGGATGAGAGACACGGCTTTCAAGCGAGCGCTCAAGGCACTGCCCGGTGGCGCTGGGCTAAAGCTCACCGGTCCGATCGGCCAGTTCACCCTCACCGATGCGGTGCGCCCGGCGGTGTTTATCGCGGGCGGAATTGGCATCACGCCGTTCATGAGTATGTTGCGGCAGGCGGCACGGGACCATGCACCCCAAGACCTGCTGCTTCTCTATTCGAATCGCCGTCCCGAGGACGCGGCGTTTCTGAAAGAGCTCCAGGAGCTCGAGGCGCAGAACCGCAATTTCCGGCTGCTCGCCACGATGACGGAAATGAGCAAGTCCGCGCACACCTGGAGCGGGCAGACCGGCTTCATCGACGCAGCTCTGATCAGCCGCGCCACTCGGGGACTGAAGACGCCGGTTTATTACGTGGTCGGACCACCTGCGATGGTCATCAAAATGCAGGAGACCTTGCGCGGCGCTGGCGTCAGCGACGAGGACATTAGGAGTGAAGAGTTCTACGGCTACTAGCACCGCATTGGTGCTCGCGGGCGGTGGCAGCTTCGGCGCGGTGCAGGTGGGCATGCTACGCGCGCTCGTGGCGCATGGCTTTGTACCTGATCTCGTCGTGGGTTCGTCGGTCGGAGCAATCAACGGCGCCTACTACGCGGGCGAGCCAAACCGCCAGGGAATCGCAAGGCTCGAAGCGATCTGGCGCAGCTTGCGCCGCAGCGAAGTTTTCCCCGTTGGTTGGCGAAGCATGCTCGGGCTGCTTGCACCGCCTGGCGCATGCGCCACCAGGCGCACGCGCGAAATCAGGAAGACCGGGCGCTGAAGCTCTTGCCGCAACCGCAGCTCTCACGGACGTTGGGGTTGTCGATCTGCAGGCGATGCGCGAGGCCTTCGCGCACCAGATCGAGCAGGGTGCCCTGCACGTACGGCAGGCTCGCGGCGTCGACCGCGATGCGCACGCCGTGGCTCTCGAAGACGGCGTCGCCGTCGCCGATTGCGCCTGCCGGGTCGATGCGGTAGCTGAAGCCCGAGCAGCCCGAGCGCTCGACCGCGAGCCGCACCGCTACTGCGCCGGCGTGCTTGTTGAGCTGCGCGGCGAGATGCCTCGCCGCCCGCGGCGTGACGCGTACGGGTGAGCTTGCGGCGCACGCGGGCGGCAACTCAGCGTCCGGAATCTCGATGACTATGTCGCCCGTGCCGCGCACCTGGCAAGCGAGACGCGCGTTCGGCGCGGACGCTCCCGCTCGTTCGAGCATGTCCACCTCGTCCTCGCTTGCCGCGACGAGATGATGCATTCCTTGCAGGACCACCACCCGGCAAGATGCGCAAGCGAGCTTGCCGCCGCACTCTTGCTCGAGCGCGATTCCCTCGTCGAGGGCGCGGTCAAGCAGGCGCTCCCCGCTCGAGATCTTCAGCCGCCGTTCCATACTGGTAGGACCGGCATGCAGGCTCGGCGTTCAGCCAGGCGCAGCCCGAGCTCTCAGTGAAGCATGTCGATCACTAGTCCGGACCAGGTGAAGTCATCTGCGCCGTGTCCTTCACGCCCGAACTGCGTCAGCGGCCGATTGGAATGACCGATCGTCCAGGCGGCTGACCTAATAGCTCATCCGTCCAAATTCCCCCTGCTTCAACGTACGCTCGAGCAACGGCTTGTCCGCTCGTTCGGCTTCAGGGTCAGGCCGTGGCGGCTTTTCGCTGCACGCCGCGACGGTTGTCGCCGCGACGGCCGCGCCCAAGAGCGTTAGTACCGCTCTCACGATGCGCTCGCAACGCACGCCGGCGAATGCAAACGCGTCCTGCAATCTCGCATCCAGGCCGCCGGCCAGCCACACGCGGAGCAAGCCACGCGCCCGGAAATAGCGCGAGCGCACCGTCGCGTCTGGGATGCCGAGCGCGAGCGCGGTTTCCTCGACGCTGAACTCCTCGAGTCCGCGCAGCACGAACACCGTCCGATAGCCCTCGGGCAGCGCATTGATGCCTGCCTCCACCAGGCTCCGCACCTCCGCGCGCGCGGCTTCCTCCTCAGGACCGGGCGCCTCGGAGGCGGGCTCCTGGTCGGCGCGCTCGGCCGGCTTCGGATTGCGGCGCCGGCGCATCAAGGCCTCGTTCGCGACGATGCGCACGAGCCAGGTGGAAAGCTTGGACTCGCCGCGAAAGGTGGCGAGGTTGCGGTACGCCTTGAGGTACGCGTCCTGGACGGCTTCCTCGGCCTCCGCCTCGTCGCGCAGGATGGCGTGCGCGGTCCGGAACAGCATGCGGTTGTGCAGGCGCATGAGCGTCTCCATCGCACGCATGTCGCCGGAAAGGATGCGCCCAACGAGGTCGATGTCCGACGGTTTTTTCGTGACCGCTACGCTACTGAGTTGCATTTTCCCTCCATTAACCGAACACGCGCTCGCAAAGATCGATATTCGCCACATGCGACTCATGCATGGCGCGCAGCGCCGTCCTTGCACCCGGCTCCGAAATACGCGGCACGGCCTCGGCGATGCGCTTGGCGACCCACGCCTGTCCGCGGTTCA
>JAICPQ010000101.1 GCA_025929745.1 Burkholderiales bacterium
CATCGAGGCGCACGCCGAGGCCAATCGCGAGGAAAACGCAGCCGCACGCTGCCGCGGCGACCATCAGCGGACGCGTGAGGTGTTTCAATAAGACCAATCCCAGCGCAACGTCGAGCGCCGCGCCGGCGATGAGCGTTCCTTTCAAGCCGAGGAGCGGCAGGCCGACATGCACGGCGACGAGCACGCCCGCGATCGCGCCGAGCGTGTTCGCCGCATAGACCTGGCCGATCGCAGCTTCGCCGCCGCCGCGGCGCAGCAGCGCGGCGGTGAGGAGCGGTAGCGTCATGCCGGCGCAGAAAGTCGCCGGCAGCATCACCATGGCGGCGATCGCCGCGCCGGAGGCATTGAAAAGGAGATAGCCCGCCTGCGTGCGCGCAAGACCTTTCAGCAGCCACTCCATGAGCGAGAAAGTGAGGTCGTAGACCGGCAGCGTGGCGAGGGCGGCAAGCCCCATGGCGATCTGCACCCACGCGAGGAGCGAGGCCGGATCCGCGGCGCGGTCCGCACGCCGGCGCACGGCGAATCCTCCGAGGGCGAGGCCGAGAATGAACGTGGCGAGCATGAGCTCGAACGAGTGCGTCGACGCGCCTAGGACGAGCGACAGCATGCGGATCCAGCTGATCTCGTAGATGAAGGACGCGACACCGGTGAAGAACGCGACGGCGAGCAGCAGCGTTTGCGCGTCCGCGCTCGAGGTTTTTTCCACGGAGGCATGGTGCGCTGGTCGGGCAAGGAACCAGACCACCGCCGCGATCAGCAGATTGAGCATCCCGGCCACGCGCAGCGTGCCCGGCAGGCCGGCCCAGGCGATCAAGATGAATCCGCTCGCGAGCACGCCGCCCACCGCGCCGAGACTGTTGGTGAAGTAGAGCATCGCCACCGATTCCCCCGCGGCGGCGCGATGCGCGCGCACGAGCCCGGCGCTCATCAGCGGGAACGTCATGCCGAGAAGCACCGACTGCGGCAGGATGAGCAGGCACGAGACCCCGAGCTTGGCCGCGAGCGCGAGCCACTCGTTTCCGAGGCGCGGCAGCAGCGCGTCGTGGGACCAGTCGGTCAGCGCGACGAAGATCGGATGGAATGCGAGCGCGGCGAGGCCGATGATGGCCTCGACCACCGCGTAGGCGGCGAGCGGATTGGCGAGCTTTGCCGAGCGGCGAGCACAGTAAGCGGCGCCTGCGGCCATGCCGCCCATGAAGACCGCGAGGACGAGCGACTGTGCGTACGCCGCGTGGCCGAGGAAGAGCTTCAGGTAATGCGTCCAGACCGACTCGTAGATCAGGCCGGCGAACCCGGAAGCGATGAAGAGGGCGTAGAACGCGCTGCGCGGCATGCGCGCGATGCTAATTTAGGAGATGGCGTTTCGTCTTTCGGCGTTCTACTTCGCCTACTTCGCGTACACCGGCGCGTACGTCGCCTACTTGCCGCTGTACCTCTCCGACCGGCAGTTGAGCGCCATGCACATCGCCTCGGTGCTCGCGCTCGCGCCGCTCGCGCGCACCTTCGCGCCCCCGGCGTGGGGCTGGCTCGCCGACGCGAGCGGCGCGCATCGCGCGATCGTGGTTTTCTCCTGTGCCGTGACCGCGGTTTCGTTCGCGGCGTTGCCGTTCACCGAGCGCATCGCGCTGGTCATCGGCGTGATGAGCTTCCTTTCCGCCGGGGCGCTGCCGCTGGTCGAGGCCATCACGCTGCGCCAGCTCGGTTCTCAACCCGGAAAGTACGGGCCGATTCGGCTCTGGGGCTCGATCGGCTTCATCGCGGTCGTGATGGGCGGCGGCTTGTGGCTCGAAGGGTATCCCGTGACCGCGTTGCCTGCGGCCCTGGCGATGCTCATGCTCGCGACGCTTGGCGCTGCGCTCGCGCTGCCGGCGGCGGCGCGGCACGCGAACCGGCCGCGCGCTCGCCTGCGCGTCACGCGCGAGGGGCGCGCGCTTCTCGCCGCGGGCTTTTGCAACGCGCTCGCGCACGGCGCGCTCTACGCGTTCCTCAGCCTCCACCTCGAGGCGTCGGGATACCGCGCGAGCGCGATCGGATTGCTGTGGACGCTCGGCGTAGTGGCGGAAATCGCGGTTTTCGCCTATCTGCCGCTGCTCTTTCGGCGCTACGCGCTCTCGACCATCCTTGCCGCGAGCCTCGCGTGCGGCGCGGCGCGCTTCGCCATGCTAGGCTGGCTCGCCGCCGATCTCTGGATAGTCCTTTTGGCGCAGTTGCTCCATGCCGCCACCTTCGGGTCGTTCCACGCAGCCGCCGTCGCTGCGGTGCATCGCGTCTTCCCGGAGGATGCGCACGCGCGCGGACAGACGTTGTTCTCCGGCGTCAGTTACGGCGCGGGCGCCGCGGTGGGCTTCTTTCTTTCGGGCTGGGCGTGGGGCGAGGCCGGGGCGCGCGGCGCTTTCTCGCTCGCGGTCATCGCCTCGGCGCTTGGCGCGTTCTTTGCTCTACGACTCAGACGAGCCGGCTTGTGATGCCGGAATTTGAGAGGGCTGCCATGGTTCGCTTCTTCCTGATTGCTTCGGTCGTAGTCCTTGCGGGCTGCCAGAGCGTAGACACCACCAAGCCGGGCGTGGTCGGCGTCGATCGCGATCAGCGCATGATGGTCTCGTCGGAGGAAGTCAACGCCGGCGCGGTCAAGGCGTACTCGCAGATGATGGCCGAGGCGCAGAAGAAAGGCGTGCTCGACCGCGACCCAGCGATGGTGAAGCGCGTGCAGGAGATCACCAAGCGTCTCATCCCGCATACGGTCGCTTTCCGCGACGACGCCGGCAAGTGGCCCTGGGAAGTGCACGTGATTTCCATCGACGAAGTGAACGCCTGGTGCATGCCGGCGGGGAAGATGGCGATCTACACCGGTCTCATCCAGAAGCTGAACGCGACCGACGACGAGATCGCCGCAGTCATGGGGCATGAGATCGCGCACGCGCTTCGCGAGCACGCGCGCGAGCGCATGTCGCGCCAGATGGGCACGCAGGCGGCCGTCGGCATCATCGGCGCTCTGTTCGGCATCGGAGAGATGGGCCAGAACATCGCCGGGCAGGTGGCCCACGTAACGCTCAACCTGCCGAACTCGCGCCTGCACGAGACCGAGTCCGACCGCATCGGCGTCGAGCTTGCCGCGCGCGCCGGCTACGACCCGCGCGCCGCCGTCACGCTGTGGGAAAAGATGGGCAAGGTCGCCGGCGGCAACCAGCCGCCCAAGTGGCTCTCCACCCACCCGCCGCACCAGGACCGCATTAACGACCTGCGGGCGTATTCGGATAAGGTGATGCCGCTCTACGCACAGGCGAAGGGGAGCGTCGCAGCGGCAGGCAAATAACTTAAAATCCCATGCTTGCGCACTCTCTACGACAAGCTCTGGGACAGCCACGTCGTGCACGTCGAGGACGACGGCACGGCGCTCCTCTACATCGACCGCCATCTCGTCCATGAAGTGACGAGCGCGCAGGCCTACGAAGGCCTGCGCAACGCCGGGCGCAAGCCGTGGCGCGTCGACTCGGTGGTCGCGACCGCGGACCACAACACGCCGACGACGAACTGGGACGAAGGCCTCGAGGGCGTGCGCGACAAGTTCGCGCGCCTGCAGATCGAGACGCTCGACGCCAACATGAAGGAGTTCGGCGCCAAGGTCTATTTTCCGTACCTCGACAAGCGCCAGGGCATCGTGCACGTCATCGGTCCGGAGCAGGGTGCGACGCTTCCCGGCATGACGGTGGTCTGCGGCGATTCGCATACGAGCACGCACGGCGCCTTCGCCTGCCTTGCCCACGGCATCGGTACCTCCGAGGTCGAGCACGTGCTCGCCACGCAGTGCCTCGTCACGCGCAAGATGAAGAACATGCGCGTGAACGTCGAAGGCCAGCTCGCGCGCGGCGTCACCCCGAAGGACGTCGTGCTCGCCATCATCGGCAGGATCGGCATCGCGGGCGGCACCGGCTACGCGATCGAGTACGCCGGGAGCGCGATCCGCGCGATGTCCATGGAAGGCCGCATGACGGTGTGCAACATGTCGATCGAGGCCGGCGCGCGGGCCGGCATGGTCGGCGTGGACGACACCACGATCGAATACCTCAAGGGCCGTCGCTTCGCCCCGCAGGGCGCGGAATGGGAGCGCGCCGTCGCGTACTGGCGCACGCTGAAAAGCGATCCGGACGCGAAGTTCGAGCGCGAGGTGACGCTCGATGCGCGCGAGATCCGGCCGCACGTGACCTGGGGCACTTCGCCCGAGATGGTCGTGCCGGTCGACGACGCGGTGCCCGACCCGGACAAGGAGAAGGACAGCGTGCGGCGCGAAGGCATGGAGCGCGCGCTGCAATACATGGGCCTCAAGCCGCGCACGCCGATCACCGATATCCGCATCGACAAGGTGTTCATCGGCTCGTGCACCAACTCGCGCATCGAGGACCTGCGCGCCGCCGCTTCGGTCGTTCGCGGCCGGCGTAAAGCTTCGAATGTGAAGGTTGCCATGGTGGTCCCCGGCTCCGGCCTCGTGAAGGAGCAGGCCGAGCGCGAGGGCCTGGACCGCATCTTCCGCGACGCTGGCTTCGAGTGGCGCGAGCCCGGCTGCTCGATGTGCCTCGGCATGAATCCGGATCGGCTCGACCCGGGCGAGCGCTGCGCTTCCACCTCGAATCGCAATTTCGAAGGCCGTCAGGGCGCCGGCGGCCGCACGCACCTCGTGAGCCCGGTGATGGCGGCGGCGGCCGCGATCGCAGGCCATTTCGTGGACATCCGCAAATGGTGAAGTTCACCGTGCTGAACGGGGTGGTGGTGCCGCTCGACCGCGCGAACGTCGATACCGACCAGATCATCCCGAAGCAGTACCTCGCTTCGATCAAGCGCACCGGCTTCGGCGAGGGCCTTTTCGCCGAATGGCGCAAGGACCGAGAGTTCGTGCTGAACCAGCCGCGCTTCAAGGGCGCGACTATTCTTCTTGCGCGCAAGAATTTCGGCTGCGGCTCCTCGCGCGAGCATGCGCCCTGGGCGCTCATGGATTACGGCTTTCGCTGCGTGATCGCGCCGTCCTTTGCCGACATCTTCTTCACCAACTCGTTCAAGAATGGCTTCCTGCCGGTCGTGCTGCGCGAGGATGAGGTCGATCGGCTGTTCCACGAGTGCGCCGCGTTTCCGGGCTTTCGCGTCGTGGTCGATCTCGACAAGCAGACCGTGGCGCCTACCGACGGGTCGTTCGCGATGCGCTTCGAAATCGATCCGTTCCGCAAATACTGCCTGCTGAACGGCCTGGACGAGATCGGCCTCACGCTGCGCCATGCGGACAAGATCCGGGCGTTCGAGACCCAGCGAAAAGCGCAGCATCCCTGGTATTTCTAAAGTGAACGTCGCCGTTCTGCCCGGTGACGGCATCGGGCCGGAGATCATTGCGCAGGCGCTCGCCGTGCTGAAAAAGCTCGAGCTCGGCCTGGAGTTCCAGACCGCGCCGGTGGGCGGCGCTGCGTACGACGCCGCGGGCGATCCGCTGCCGGCGCACACCTTGAACATCGCCAGGGAAGCCGACGCCGTGCTCTTCGGCGCGGTGGGCGACCCGCGCTACGACAGGCTCGAGCGCGCCAAGCGCCCCGAGCAGGCGATCCTCGGCCTTCGCAAGGCGCTCGGCCTCTTCGCCAACCTGCGCCCCGCGCGCGTGCATCCTGAGCTCGCCAGCGCCTCTTCGCTCAAGCCCGAAGTCGTCTCGGGCCTCGATATCCTCATCGTGCGCGAGCTAACCGGGGATATCTACTTTGGTGAGCCGCGCGGCATCCGGGAAGCGGGTGGAGTGCGCGAGGGCTTCGACACCATGCGCTACAGCGAGCCCGAAATCCGGCGCATCGCGCGCGTCGGGTTCGAGGCCGCCCGCAAACGAGGCAAGCGCGTGTGCTCGGTGGACAAGGCGAACGTGCTCGAGACTTCGCAGCTATGGCGCGAGATCGTTTCCCAGGAGGCGAAGCGCTACCCGGATGTCGAGCTCACGCACATGTACGTCGACAACTGCGCGATGCAGCTGGTGCGTACGCCCAAGCAGTTCGACGTCATCGTCACGGGCAACATGTTCGGCGACATCCTCTCCGACGAGGCGTCGATGCTCACCGGATCGATCGGCATGCTGCCTTCCGCGTCGCTCGACGAGCGCGGCAAAGGCCTCTACGAGCCGATCCACGGCACCGCGCCCGACATCGCGGGCAAGGGCCTCGCCAATCCGCTCGCGACCATCCTTTCCGCGGCGATGATGCTGCGCTATTCGCTCGGTCAGGCGAAAGCAGCCGAGCGCGTTGAGCGCGCCGTAACGAGCGTCCTGCAAGCGGGCTGGCGCACCGCCGACATCCACACGCCGGGAATGCGCAAGGCCGGCACGGAAGAAATCGGCCGCGCGGTGCTGCAGGCCTTAAACTAGGCACATGCTCAGAGTCGGAATCGTCGGCTGGCGCGGAATGGTGGGCTCGGTGCTCGTGCAGCGCATGCGCGAGGAGCGCGACTTCGACCATATCGAGCCGGTGTTCTTCTCCACCTCGCAGGCGGGCGGCAAGGCGCCGGCGATCGGCAAGACGCTCGAGCCGGTGAAAAACGCGATGGACATCGCCGAGCTGAAGAAGCTCGGCGTCATCATCTCGTGCCAGGGCGGCGACTACACGAACGACGTCTATCCGAGGCTACGCAAGGAGGGCTGGAAGGGCTACTGGATCGATGCGGCGAGCGCGCTGCGCATGAAGGACGACGCGGTCATCATCCTCGATCCGCTCAACATGGATCTCATCAAGGATGCGATTCGCGCCGGCACGAAGGATTACATCGGCGGCAATTGCACGGTGGCCCTGATGCTCATGGGCATGGCGGGACTTTTCCAGCGCGACCAAGTCGAGTGGATGACCAGCATGACGTATCAGGCCGCCTCGGGCGCCGGCGCAGCGGCGATGCGCGATCTCGTGGAGCAAATGGCGCTGATCGGCAACCGGGCGAAGCCGCTGCTCGATGATCCGGCCGCCGCCATTCTGGAGATCGATCGCGTGGTGACCGATACGGTGCGCTCGGCCGCGTTGCCGAAGTCGAATACGGTGCATCCGCTCGCCGGAAGCCTGCTACCGTGGATCGACAAGGACTTGGGCAACGGCCAGAGCCGGGAAGAATGGAAGGCGCAGGCTGAGGCGAACAAGATCCTCGGCCGGAACGGCAACGCGATTCCGATGGATGGCGTCTGCGTGCGGGTCGGCGCCATGCGCTGCCACAGCCAGGCGATGACCATCAAGCTGCGCCGGCCAGTGCCGCTCGACGAAGTGGAAGGCATGCTGGCCGACGCGCATGACTGGGTGAAGGTGGTACCGAACCGCCGCGAGGAGAGTCTGGCCGGGCTGACCCCGGCCGCCGTCACCGGAAAGCTCACCGTCCCCATCGGCAGGCTGCGCAAGCTGCCCATGGGTGAGGAATACCTCACGGCGTTTACCGTCGGCGACCAGCTACTCTGGGGTGCGGCTGAACCGCTGCGGCGCATGCTGCGCATCCTTCTGGACGCCGGGGTGACGCAGTAAGATCAAGAACTTTCTCGATTTGCAGTGCTAAGCCCATGATGTTAAGGTAGTTGGTCGTTCCAGAAATACTCGGGGGATGGGCTACAAGTGGGTAAGACGATAAGCGCCGCAATCCTTGCACTTGGATTTGCACTAGCAACGCCTCTCGCCGCGTTCGCGGCTGGCCTGGGCAAGCTCACCGTCCTCTCCCCGCTCGGACAGCCATTGAACGCCGAAATCGAAATCGTCGCGCTGCGGCCCGGCGAAGAAGACACGCTCGTCGCGCGCGTCGCGCCGCCGGAGGCGTTCAGCGCGGCCGGCATCGAGCCGGGCGCGGTGCTGAACACCATGCGCTTCACCATCGTGCGCCGCGGCGCGCAGCGCATCCTGCGCATGACGACCACGCAGCCGGTGAACGATCCGTTCGTCGAGGTGCTCGTCGAGCTGCAGTCGGGCACGGGCAGGCTGGTTCGCGAATACACGTTCCTCCTCGACCCGCCCGAATACAAGGCACGTGATGCGCTCGCCGCGGTGCCCAAACCGAAACCGGCCGCGCCGAAACCCGCGGCCGCAACGCCTGAAGCCGAAAAGCCCGCCGCCGCGCCGCCGCCGCTCGTACAGGAAACCAAAGCCGAGCCGAAGGAAGCCAAGCCGACGCCGCCGGTCGTCGCCGCCGCGCCGATGACGCCGGAGCCTCCGAAGGAAGAGGCGGCGAAAGTGCAAGCCATGCCGCTCGAAGAGCCAGCCAAGCCGCTCGAAGAGTCGGCGAAGCCCTCCGCCACCGAAGAGCCGAGCATTTACGAAGTGCAAAAGGGCGACACGCTTGCGCAGATCGCGCAGGCGAACCTGGCCGGGGGCGTCACCCTGAACCAGATGCTAGTCGCGATCTACCGCGCGAATCAGGATGCCTTCCTGCGCGAAAACGTGAACTGGGTACGCGCTGGCGCGATTCTCAACATGCCGAGTGCGGAAGCCGTCGGCACGGTGGACTCCGCGGAAGCGAATCGCATCGTGCGCGCCAACATGCAGGAATTCCGCGACTACCGCAACCGCCTCGCCGCGAGTCCCGCGGTGGTGGAGAGTGCGGCCGGACAGCCCGAGACCACCGGGCAGATCGAGCCGAAGCCCGAGGCGCCAAAGCCGGCCGCGCCGCAGGACCAGGTGCGGCTGTCCAAGGTCGATCCGCAGAAGCCCTCGGGCGCCGCCGCGGCGCGCGGCGACGACGCAGTTGCGCGCGAACGCGCGCTCAAGGAAGCGCAATCGCGCATCGGCGACCTCGAGAAGAACGTCGCGGACCTGCAGAAGCTTCTCGAGCTCAAGAACCAGCAGCTCGCCGAGCTGGAGAGAAAGGCGGCCGGGGCACAGCCGACACCAGCGGCGCCCACGCCGCCGCCTGCACCTGCTCCAACCGCTGCCGAAACGCCGAAGCCCGCGGCCGCGGCCGAGCCGGCACCGGCGGTCAAGCCGGCCGCCAAACCGGTGGC
>JAICPQ010000223.1 GCA_025929745.1 Burkholderiales bacterium
CATCAAGCGCGGCGCCGGCAATGCGGACGTCGCGATCGTGGAAGTGGGTGGAACGGTGGGCGACATCGAGTCACTGCCCTTCCTCGAGGCGATCCGGCAGATGGGTTTGGATCTCGGGCGGAATAACGTCTGCTACATTCACTTGACCCTCGTGCCGTACATCCAGTCGGCCGGCGAGATCAAGACCAAACCCACGCAGCACTCGGTGAAGGAGCTGCGCGAGATCGGCATCCAGGCCGACGCGGTCCTGTGCCGCACGATCCAGCCGCTGCCGGAAGATGAAAGACGCAAGATTGCGCTCTTCACGAACGTTCAGAAGGAGGCGGTGATCTCCGCCTGGGACGTCGACCATATCTACAAGATCCCCATGATGCTGCACGAGCAGATGCTCGACGAGATCGTCTGCCACAAGCTGCAGATCCTGGCGCGCGCAGCGGATCTCTCGCCCTGGAAGAAGCTGGTGCACGCCCTCGAGCACCCCGAGCACGAGGTCGACATTGCGTTTGTCGGCAAGTATGTCGACCTGCAGGATTCCTACAAGTCGCTGAACGAAGCACTGCGTCACGCGGGCATCCACACCAGCTCCAAGGTCAACATTCACTACCTCGACTCCGAGGAGCTCGAGAAGGGCGCGAGCCCTGTGCCTCTGGAGAAGATGGATGCGATCCTCGTGCCGGGGGGGTTCGGCAAGCGCGGCACCGAAGGCAAGATGAAGGCGATCCGCTACGCGCGCGAGAACGGCGTGCCGTATCTCGGCATCTGCCTCGGCATGCAGCTTGCGACCATCGAGTTCGCGCGCAATGTGTGCGGCCTGGCCGGCGCTAATTCCACCGAGTTCGACGCCGACACGCCGCATCCCGTCGTCGCGCTCATTACCGAGTGGCTCGATCGCACCGGGCGCATCGAGAAGCGCACCGAGCAGTCCGATCTGGGCGGCACCATGCGCTTAGGCAGCCAAAAGTGTCCTGTCGAGCCCGGTACGCTCGCCGCATCGATCTACGGCGCGGAAGTGAACGAGCGCCATCGCCACCGGTACGAGGTCAACAACATCTACGTCCCGCAGCTCGAGGCGAAGGGCTACAAGGTGGCCGCGCGCACACCGAGCGAGCACCTGCCGGAGATCATGGAGCTCCCCGGGCACCCGTTCTTCATCGGGGTGCAGTTCCATCCGGAGTTCACCTCGACGCCGCGCTACGGCCACCCGCTTTTCAAGGCATTCGTCTCCGCGGCCCTGCGCCACCGGGCCAGCTCCAAGCTCCGGGCCGTAGCGTGAAGCTTTGCGGCTTCGAAGTCGGCCTCGACCGGCCGCTATTCCTCATTGCCGGGCCCGATACGCTGGAAAGCGAGCAACTCTGCCTCGACGTCGCCGGCAAGCTGAAGGAGCACACCGCGCAGCTCGGCATGCCCTACGTCTTCAAGGGCTCCTTCGACAAGGCGAACCGCACGTCGGGCCGGAGCTATCGCGGCCCGGGCATGGAAGAAGGCCTGCGCATCCTTTCGGCGGTGAAGCAACGCATCGGGGTGCCGGTGCTCACCGACGTGCACGAAGACACGCCGATCAAGGACGTCGCGGCCGTCGTCGACGTGATCCAGACGCCCGCGTTCCTCTGTCGTCAGACCAACTTCATCAGGAGCGCGGCCGCGGCCGGCAAGCCGGTGAATATCAAGAAAGGACAGTTCCTCTCGCCTTGGGAGATGAAGAACGTCGTGGAGAAGGCGGCGAGCACCGGCAACCGGCAGCTGCTCGTGTGCGAGCGCGGCTTCAGCTTCGGTTACAACAATCTCGTGGTTGACATGCGCGGACTGGCTGCGATGCGCGACACCGGCTATCCGGTCGTCTTTGACGCCACGCATTCGGTCCAGCTTCCGGGCGGGCAGGGCAGCGCCTCCGGTGGCCAACGTGAATTCATCTCCGTGCTTGCGCGCGCCGCGGTCGCGGCGGGAGTTTCGGGCGTCTTCATGGAGACGCATCCGAAACCCGACGAGGCGCTGTGCGACGGCCCGAACTCGTGGCCGCTCGCGCTCATGCCCGAATTGCTCGATACGCTTGCGGACATCGACCGACTGGTCAAGAAAAGAGGATTCGTGGAAGCGAAGGTCAAATCGAAATGAGCTCCATCGTCGACGTGGTGGCAAGGGAGATCCTCGACTCGCGCGGCAACCCGACGGTCGAGGCCGACGTGCTGCTCGAATCCGGCGTGATGGGACGCGCGGCCGTGCCTTCCGGCGCATCCACTGGCGCGCGCGAGGCCGTCGAATTGCGCGATGGCGACAAAGGCCGCTATGGCGGCAAGGGTGTGCTTAAGGCGGTGGAGTTCGTGAACACCGAAATATCGGAGGCCATCGTCGGACTCGACGCGAGCGAGCAGGCCTTCGTCGACAAGACACTCATCGATCTCGACGGCACCGAGAACAAGTCGCGCCTCGGCGCGAATGCCATGCTGGCGGTATCGATGGCGGTGGCGAAAGGCGCGGCCGAAGAATCCGGGCTGCCGCTCTATCGCTACCTCGGCGGCGCCGGCGGCATGCGCATGCCCGTGCCGATGATGAACGTGGTGAACGGCGGCGCGCACGCGAACAACAACCTCGACTTCCAGGAATTCATGATCGTCCCGGTGGGCGCGCAGTCCTTCCGCGAGGCGCTGCGCTGCGGCGCCGAGATTTTCGCCGCGCTCAAGAAGATCATCGACTCGAAAAGCATGTCCACCGCGGTGGGCGACGAGGGCGGCTTCGCGCCGAACCTGCCGAACCACGCGGCGGCGATCGAGATGATCGTCGAAGCGGCGCGGAACGCCGGCTATACGGCCGGCCAGGACGTGATGATGGCGCTCGACTGCGCTGCTTCTGAATTCCACCGCGGCGGGAAATACGAACTTGAGTCCGAGAAGAAGACGCTCGGCTCGGCCGAGTTCGCCGACTATCTCGCCGAGCTCGCCGCGCGCTACCCGATCGTGTCGATCGAAGACGGCATGGCCGAGGACGACTGGGAAGGCTGGAAGCGCCTGACCGAGAAGCTTGGGGGCAAGATCCAGCTCGTGGGCGATGACCTCTTCGTCACCAACACGCGCATCCTGCGCCAGGGCATCCGCCAGGGCGTAGCCAACGCGATCCTCATCAAGGTGAACCAGATCGGCACGCTCACTGAAACCTTCGCCGCGATCGAGCTCGCCAAGCGCGCCGGCTACGGCACGGTGATCTCGCACCGCTCCGGCGAGACGGAAGACACCACCATCGCCGACATCGCGGTCGGTTCCAACGCGCTTCAGATCAAGACCGGATCGCTGTCGCGCTCGGACCGCGTCGCGAAATACAACCAGCTCCTGCGCATCGAGGAAGACCTCGGCGACTCGGTGAGCTATCCCGGGCGGGAGGCGTTCGGCAAGCTCGGATGAGAATCCTCGGCGCCATCTTCGTCGCCCTGATCGTGCTTATCCAGTATCCGCTATGGTTGGGCAAGGGCGGCTGGCTGCGCGCCTGGGAAGTCGAGCGTCAGGTCGACGCGCAGAAAGCCAAGAACCGGCAGCTCGAAACGCGCAACGCCGCGCTCGCCGCCGAAGTGCGCGACCTGAAGACCGGAACCGAAGCGATCGAAGAGCGCGCGCGCCACGAGCTCGGCATGCTGCGCCCCGACGAAATCTTCTACCAGTACGTGCCCGACAAGAAACCGGGGCCAGAGCCGCACTAAGAATTCGGGGTCAGGGTCCTATCTGCGCCGCGCAGCCCTACGCGTCGATCGGCTGCCACCACGAATGCGCGGCGCGCGGCGATAGCGTGAAGCGAAAGTAATTGCCGCCGCCGTTTGGCGGCTGGTCCCAGCGCCGCGCGATCTCCTCCCCGGCGAGATGGCAGTAGAGCAGGGTGCCGACCGCGCCGTGCGCCACGATGGCAATCACCCCCTCGGTTTTCTCGGCGATCCGCTCGATCGCCTTGACGATGCGCCCCTGTGCATCCACGGCACGCTCCCAGCCGCGCACCGAGACGGTCGGCTTGGCGAAGAACTCGTCCGCGACGCGCTCGAATTCGTCCGGCGGCAGAAAGCCGGTCGCCGAGCGGTCGTTCTCGCCTAGCTCGCGAACTTCCACAAACGGGACGCCCAGGTGTTCGGAAAGGATGGTGGCGGCGTCGATCGCCTTCTGCTCGGTGCTGCAGTAGATCGACATGATCTCGTGCACCCACGGCTGCCGCAAGCCAGCGCGCATGCGGCGCCTACCGAGCTCGGAGAG
>JAICPQ010000275.1 GCA_025929745.1 Burkholderiales bacterium
ATCGATCTGAAGGTGGTGCGTCACACCGATCCGAACCTGCGCGAGCTCTATGAAGCGCCGCTTGCTCTTATCCGGCCGGATCAGATCGTCGCTTGGAGAGGCAGCGACGCGACTGAGGCTAGGAAAATCATCGCAGTTGTTTCGCCACGTCCTTGAGCATGCGCTCGAGCGCCGCGTCATCGCGCGCCACGCCGTATACATAATGGTCAGGCCGCACGATGGCCGCGGTACAAGCGTTGTTCTTGAACCATTGCGCGACCGCGCCTTCGCTCTCGCCGAGCTTGACGGTGCGCAAGCCGGTACCGCCGTCGTTTGGAAACAGAGTGCCGTTCGCCGAATGGGACTTCGATGAAAGGAATCCGTCCTCGAGCGGCGGGATCAGGTGCTGCCGCGGGACGGTGACCACCTCGCCGCCGGCCTGGGCGAGATGCCAGCGGTCGCGCGCCCGAGCTCTGTCCACGTTACGTTCGCAGATCACGGTTCCGATGTCCTTCACGACTGCGATTAGACGCTTCGCGTGCGCCCGGCGCTCCACTTCGTACGTGTCGAGTAACCTCTCGCCCGCCTTGGCGGTGAGGACGTGGTGCAGCTTCCAACTCAGGTTCGCCGCATCGCGGATTCCCTGGCACATGCCCTGGCCGGTGAACGGCGGCTGCTGGTGCGCGGCGTCGCCGGCGAGGAACACGCGGCCGCGCCGCCACTGCCGCGCCACAAGCGCGTGGAAGCGGTATGCGGCCGCCCGCCAGAGCTGCGCGTCGTCGGGCGTGAGCCAACGAGAGAGCAATTTCCAAGGATCCGGGTCTTTCTCTTCCGGAAGAAGCATGAGTTCCCAGCGTCGGTGCGAGCCCACACCGATCAGGTAGGTCGAAGGCCGCGCCGGCTCGCAATACTGGATGCTCACCTTGGGCAGCTTCGCGAGCCCGCGCTCGCTCACCAGGAGGTCGATGACGAGCCACTGCTCATCGAACTGGAGGTCCTCGTACTCGATGCCGAGCGCCCGGCGCACCGTGCTTGCGGCGCCGTCGCAGCCGACGACATATTTCGCCGTGACGGTGCGATCGCGCAGGCGCAGCGTGACCTCTTTTTTGGCTTGCTCGAGCTCTTCCAGCTCGCTGTATGCGACCTCGGCGAGCGCTGCGGCCCGCTGGCGCAGCAGCGCATCGACCGCCGGCTGATTGAACACCATGCTCGGCGGCCAGCCGAGCGGCCAGGGCGGCGGCAGCGCGCCGAGGCGCTTGATGAGCTGACCGTCGACGCCGTAGTACTCGGACGGGGTGAAGGGCGCGGTATGCGGCGCCACGGCCGCGGCGATGCCGAGGTCCTGAAACACGCGCATCACCTCGTGATCGAGGGAGAACGCGCGCGGCTTGTCGTACACCGCTTCCTCGCGCTCGATCGCGAGGGTTTTCAGGCCTAGAGTTCCGAGCAAGGCCGTGCAGGTGGCCCCGACCGGGCCGAGCCCGACGACCGCCACATCGTAGCTATCATTCATGCCCGCTAGCATGCCATTCAAACCTCCGCCGCTCGCCTGCGACGCGCACTGTCACGTTTTCGGGCCGTCGGCGAAATTTCCGTACGACCCTAAAGCGGCGTACCAACCGCAGGATGCACCGCTCGAGGATCTGCAGGGCTTGCACGCGCGCCTCGGCCTCGAAAGAGCGGTGATCGTCCACGCGAGCTGCCACGGCGCCGACATGCGCGTCACGCTTGACGCGATCGCGCGTTCGGGTGGGCGCTACCGCGGCACCGCGATCATCGACGAGTCGTATACGCAGAAGGATTTCGAGCGCATGCACGAGGGCGGGATCCGCGCCGTGCGCTTCAATTTCGTCCGGCATCTGGGCGGCCGGCCGGAGATGGGCTTCTTCAAGAAAACGGTGGAGCGCGTGCGCGCCATGGGTTGGCATTTGATCCTGCATCTCGACGCGCAGGACATTGTCGAGCTGAAAGACACGCTGGATGCGCTGCCCGTGCCGTTCGTGATCGACCACATGGGGCGCGTGAAGGCATCCGACGGCCTAGAGCAGGCGCCGTTCCGCGCGCTCCTCGGGCTCGTGAAGAACCTGAACGCCTGGGTGAAGATTTGCGGCGCCGAGCGCGTGTCTACCAAAGGCCCGCCGTTCAGCGATGCGGTTCCGTTCGGCCGCGCCCTCGTCGAGGCCGCGCCGGATCGCGTGCTCTGGGGCACCGACTGGCCGCATCCGAACGTCCGCTGGATGCCCGACGACGCGGGGCTTCTCGAGCTCTTTGCGGCGATGGTGCCCGAGCCGGATCTGCAGCGGCGCATCCTCGTCGACAACCCGGCGAAGCTCTACGGCTTTCGAGTATGATCGCCCGCTTCGATGGCCGATGATGTCATTCTCGAAACGCGGGGTCTGACGAAGGAGTTCAAGGGTTTCGTCGCAGTCAAGGACGTCTCGTTGAAAGTAAAGCGCGGCACCATCCACGCGCTCATCGGCCCGAACGGCGCGGGCAAGACCACTTGCTTCAACCTGCTCACGCATTTCCTCGAACCGACGCGCGGGCAGATCTTCTTCAAAGGCCGCGAGATCACCGGCTCCCCGCCCGCGCGCATCGCGCGCATGGGGCTCGTGCGCTCGTTCCAGATCTCGGCGGTGTTCCCGCACCTCACGGTGCTCGAGAACGTGCGCATCGCGCTGCAGAGCAAGCGCGGACGCTCGTTCGACTTCTGGCGCTCGGCGAGCGTGCTGCACGAGCTCGACTCGAAGGCGCGCGAGCTGATCGCTGCAGTCAACCTGACGGAGTTCGAGAACAGCGTGGCGGTCGAGCTTCCCTATGGTCGCAAGCGCGCGCTCGAGAT
>JAICPQ010000170.1 GCA_025929745.1 Burkholderiales bacterium
GAACCCCGCCAAGGTCCTCTTCCCGGGACCGAAGCACACGAAGCTCGACCTCGCGCGCTACTACGTCGCCGTCGCCGAAGGCGCCTTACGCGGCGCGGGCGGCCGTCCCAACATGCTCGTGCGCTATCCCGACGGCATCGAGGGCGAGTTTTTCTATCAGAAGCGCGCGCCGAAGACCCGCCCGCCGTGGATCGAGGTGGTGGAGCTGAGCTTCCCGTCGGGCCGCACCGCCGACGAGGTCGTGCCGCGCGACGCCGCGGCGCTCGCCTGGCTCGCGAACCTGGCGTGCCTTGAGCTCCACCCGCACCCGGTGCGCGCCGAAGACCTCGAGCGCCCTGACGAGCTGCGCGTCGACCTCGACCCGGTTCCGGGCGTGGAGTGGTCTCAGGTCCAGGCCGTCGGCGGGGTCGTCCAGGCAGCGCTCGCCGACCTCAAGCTTGTGGGCTGGCCGAAGACCTCGGGCAAGCGCGGCCTGCACGTCTACGTGCGCATCGAGCAGCGCTGGACATTCGACGAAGTGCGCCGCGCCGCCCTAGCGCTCGCCCGCGAGGTCGAGCGGCGCGCGCCGAAGCTCGCCACGAGCAAGTGGTGGAAAGAGGAGCGCCACGGCGTCTTCGTCGACTACAACCAGAACGCCAAGGATCGCACCGTCGCCGCGGCCTATTCGGTCCGGCCTACGCCGGACGCGACCGTGTCAGCTCCGCTCTCGTGGGACGAGGCGGGCGAATGCGACCCGGCCGACTTCACCCTCGTCACGATGGAGAAGCGTTTCAAAAAGGTCGGCGATCGCCACGCCGGCATCGACAAGGCTGTGGGCTCCATCGCACCGTTGCTTGAGCTCTTCGACGAGCAGGGCCTCGGCGATGCGCCGTGGCCGCCGCATTACAAAAAGCAAAGGGGCGAGCCCGCGCGCGTTCAACCCTCCAAGCGCAAGCATCCGCTCATCGAAATCGGCCGCGCGCGTCACAAAGACGACGCGCTCGCCGGGCTCGAACGCTGGAAGAAGCGCCATCCCGAAGCCGCCGCGCATCTCGAGCCCGCCGATATCCTGGTCGACGCGATGCGTGGCCGCTACACCACCTGGACGCGCATTCGCGCAAACCTGAAGAACGTTCCCGAGAAGCTCCGTCCGCCTCAGGAGCCGCTGGATCCGGACGAGAAGATCTTCTCCAACTCGTAGGGCTTCGTGACCTCGAGCTGGTCGTAGCGGCAATCCTCGGCAGGCTTGTCCGGCCGCCATCGCAGAAAGAGCGCCGCATGGCGAAAGCGGTCGCCCTGCATGTGGTCGTACTTCACCTCGCACACGCGCTCCGGCCGCAGCGGCTCCCACGACAGATCCTTGCCCGCGCTCCAGCGGCTCTGCCCGCCGGGCATGCGGCTCGATTCCGCGGCGGCGCCCGCCCATTCACGCCACGGGTGGTCCTCCATGGCGTTCTTGCGCAGCGGAGCAAGCTCTTTCACAAGCTGCTTGCGCATCGCCATGGTGAAGGAGGAGGTGACGCCGACGTGCTGCAGCGCGCCGCGGTCGTCGTACAAGCCCAGAAGCAGCGAGCCGACCGCATCCTTGCCGCTCTTGTGCCAACGAAAGCCTGCGACCACGCACTCCGCCGTGCGCGCATGCTTGACCTTGAGCATCGCGCGCTTGCCCGGCAGATAGCGACTCGACTCCGGCTTCGCGATCACACCGTCGAGTCCCGCGCCCTCGAAGCGCGTCAGCCAGTCCACCGCAGCGCTACGATCCCGCGTCATCGGCGTAACGAAGAGCGGAGGCTTCGATTTGCCGAGCACTTTCTCCAGAAGCTCGCGGCGTTCGCTCTGCGGCGTCCCGCGCAGATCGGTGCGCCAAAAGAGCATGTCGAACGCGACGAACGAGGAGGGCGTCTCCTTCGCCAGCTTCGCTACCCGCGACTCAGCCGGATGGAGCCTGAGCTGCAGCGCATCGAAGTCAAGTCCGTTCGGCCCCGCGATCACGATCTCGCCATCCACCACGATGTTCTTCGGCAGCCGCTCGAGTAGCGCGTCGTGTAGTTCCGGAAAGTAACGATCGAGCGGCCTCGAATCCCGGCTCTGGATATACAGATCCTTGTCGCCGCGGAACACGATCGCGCGAAACCCATCCCATTTCGGCTCATAGAGATACGCGCCCGCCGGCGGAAGCTCGTCCGCCAGCTTTGCAAGCATCGGCTCGATCGGAGGGGCTATCATCGCAGGAGGTAAGTTAGCAATTTTGGAGCCCCGCCATGTGCCGCAGCATCAAGACGCTTTTTAATTTCAAGCCGCCCGCCACCGAAGCCGAGATCCGCGCGGCCTCGCTTCAGTTCGTGCGCAAAATCTCGGGTTACCACAAGCCCTCGCACGTGAACGAGGCAGGGTTCAACAGGGCGGTGGAGGACGTCGCCGCGGCCGCGCACAAGCTTCTCGATTCACTGCAAACCAACGCCGAGCCGCGCGACCGGGAGCTCGAGGCGGCGCGCGCTAAGGCACGCGCCGCGGAAAGGTTCGGAACGCCGTAGCGCCCCCATGGCTCGGCGCGGACGACGGAACCTACGAGGATGTCATTTGGGTGGCATTGCTGATGGAGGACACGACATGATCAACGGCGCCCACGTCGTCGTAACGAGCACGAACCCCGAGGCGGACCACGCGCTGCTGCGTGATGTGTTCAAGCTGCCCCACGTCAACGACGGCGGCTACCTCATCTTCGGGCTGCCGCCGGCGGAGATTTCGGTGCACCACGGCGACAGCAACAGCACGCACCAGCTCTTCCTCACCTGCGAGGACATCAGGGCATTTCTCGGGGAGATGGCGAAACGCAAAATCGCGTGCACGGCAGTGCAGGACCAGGGATGGGGTCTGGTCACCGAGATGACGTTACCGGGCGGCGGGAAGCTCAACGTCTACCAGCCGCGCCACGCCCGGCCCAAGCATTAGTCCGGTCGCGACGTTCGTCTGCGCGCACGGCGCGGGCGGTCACATGGCCGACCGGAGCATGACGGCCGTCGCAACGGCCCTCGAGACGGTCGGGTTCGACCTGGTGCGCTTCAACTTTCCGTACCGCGAGAAGGGTTCGAAGCGGCCCGATCCCATGCCGGTGCTCAAGCAAACCATCGCTGCGGTGGCCGCGAAGGTGCGCGGAAAGGGAAAGCTCGTGATCGGCGGCCGCTCCATGGGCGGGCGCGCTGCCTCGATGCTCGCCGCGGATGGCTTCGAATGCGACGGCGTGCTGCTGCTTGCCTATCCGCTGCATCCGGCCGGACAGCCCGAAAAGCTGCGCGTCGCTCACCTCGCGTCGATCGGGGTGCCGGTGCTCTGCTTCAACGGCACGCGCGACGAGCTTTGCCGGCGCGAGCTCATGGAGAGCGCCGTGAAGGGCCTTGAGCGCTGGCAGATGCACTGGCTCGAGGGCGCCGACCATTCCTTTCGCGTGCTCAAGTCCTCCGGCCGCACGGATGCCGACGTGCTGCGCGAGGTCTCGGAGGCGAGCAGGGCCTGGCTAGAAGCGCATGGCCGCAAGTAGCGCGCGCGCTTCCGCCTGCGGAGCGACGAGGGGGCGCAGCCGCGCCACCCGGTGCTTCAGGACGCGGTAGAAACGCGGATCGGTCGCCGCGCGCGACAGCAGGCGGGCGAGGGCGCGCTCGTCTTCTACGGGGAAATATGCGGGGTAATCGGCGCCGAGCAGGCCGACGTTACCGGAGATGCGCGACGCGATCACCGGCACGCCGATGCGCAGCGCCTCGCACACCACGTTGGCGCCGCCTTCCATGCGCGAGCTGATCACCATCGCGTGGCTCGACGCGAGCCAGCGCAAAGCGCGTGCGTGGGCAACGCTACCCAGCCAGCGGTAGCGCGGATCGTCGGTTCTGGGCGTGAGCGCCGGATCGAGGGCCGCGCCCAGGTGCACGACTTCGAGCGGCGCGGAGGTGAGCGGCAACGCGTGCACGATGCGAAGCGGGTCTTTCTCGGCGCGCAGGTGTCCGATCACGCAGACGCGGAACCCGCGGGCTACCGGCCGGTGGCGCAGGCGCGTGGATGAGCTCTGCACCACAACGCGCACCTTCGCGCGTAACCGGACCGGCAGTTCGCGCGCGGCCCGCGGCTGCAGGATGATCAGGCGCTCTGCGAGCTCCAACGACTCGCAAGCCTCTGCGGACTTATGGATGTCGCGGTAGACATCGGTACCTGTTAGGGCGACGGCCAGTGGTTTGGCACCCGCAAAGGCCTTGATCGACGCGTGGCTGCGGCGCGCGTGCAGGGCGAGCATCGCGTCGGCGGACGCGTCGGGGTCCCACTGAGTAGCCACCTGGACGCGGTGTCCCGCCGCGCGGAGGAACGCGGCCCAGCGAAGCGCGGTGTGGCGGTTGCCATTGCGCGTTCTCGGAGCGGCCGGTGTGACGAGCGCGATTTTCATTCATTAAACTGCGGCGTATGCAGGAGCTTGCCGCCCAACTGCGCGCCGCGCGCGAGCACACCCGCCGCCTCACGGACGACCTCGGCGGGGAGCGCGAGCTCGGCCCTCAGCTTCCGATCGTCAATCCGCCACGCTGGGAAGTCGGGCATGTCGGCTGGTTCCAGGAGTATTGGTGCTTACGGGGAGGCTCAGTTGAGCGCGCGTCGATTCTGCCGAACGCTGATCAGCTCTACAACTCGGCGACGGTACCGCATGCGACGCGCTGGGGGCTGCCGCTCCCGTCCTTTGCCGACACGATTGCGTACCGCGACGAGGTCTTGGCCCGCTTGGAGCGCGCGCTCGACAAAGTCGATGCGTACTTCGTGGAGTTGGCGCTGCGCCACGAGCTTATGCACGCCGAGGCTTTCCATTACACGCGACAGACGCTCGGCTATCCAGGGCCGGATGCGCCGCCGCGTGCGCTCGTCGGGGAAGGGGACATGGCGCTTCGCGGCGGTCTTTTCCGCCTCGGCGCCACGCGTGATGCCCGCTTCGCCTTCGACAACGAGAAGTGGAGCCACCCGATCGTGCTCGAGCCTTTCGGTATCTCGCGGCGGCCGGTGACTTACGGTGAGTACCGCAGGTTTCGCGAGCCGCTCTATTGCAAGGACGGCAGGGTACGGCGCTTCGACCGCTGGGTACCGATCCGCGACGACGAGCCGGTACGGCACGTGAGCTGGCACGACGCCAACGCCTACTGCCAGTTCATCGGCCGACGGTTGCCGACCGAGGCCGAATGGGAGTACGCGGCCCTCGCCGGCCTGGAAAACGTTGGCCACGTCTGGGAATGGACCGTCAGCACCTTTCTCCCGTACCCGGGCTTCCTGCGCGACCCGTACAAGGAGTACTCCGAGCCCTGGTTCGGCACGCACAAGGTGCTGCGCGGGTCGAGCTTCGCAACGCCGCCCGGATTCGCGCACGAACGCTTCCGCAACTTCTATACGCCCGAGCGGGCCGATATTTTCGCCGGCTTCCGCACCTGCGCGCTGTGACGGTCCTTTCTTCCAAGGACAACCCGAAGGTGCGCCATTGGCGCAAGCTCGCCGAGGACCCGCGCTACCGCCGAGCGCAGCGGCGCGCCCTCATTGAGGGACCGCATTTGCTGCAGGCCGCCCTGGAGCATGGCCGCACGCCTTTGCATGTCCTGGCCACGGAAAAGGGCGCGGCCGACATGGAGATCCGGAAGATGCTGCAGCGGGGCGCGATCCGGCCGGTGCTCCTTACGGAAGCTGCGCTTCGCTCCATCGCCGACGCCGAGACGCCACAGGGGGTGGCGGCCGAGATCGAGGTGCCCGACGCGCCGGATACGGCGGAAGCGCCGTCGGTGTTCCTCGAGGGAGTTCAGGATCCGGCCAACGTCGGCGCCATCCTGCGCACCGCGGCGGCGTTTGGCGTGCGGCGCGTTGTCCTCGACCAGGCTTGCGCCGACCCTTGGTCGCCGAAGGCGCTGCGGGCGGGAATGGGCGGGCATTTCGCGCTGGTGGTTGGCGAGACCAAAGACTTGTCGAGCGAACTGGACCGATTCGCGGGCACGGTGGTTTGCACCGTGGTCCGCGATGGGACGCCCCTCGCCAAGGCGCAATTGAACGGCTCGCTCGGCTGGGTGTTCGGCGGGGAGGGGCGGGGCCTTACCGACGCGGTCTTGAGCAAAGCCCGTCTAAAGGTCACCGTCCCCGTAGCGCCGGGGACTGAATCGCTCAACGTCGCTGCGGCGGTCGCCGTGTGCCTCTACGAGGCGAGTCGGCAATTCGCACCCTGACCCCGATTAGTAGATCTGTCGCTTGATGCGCAGCTC
>JAICPQ010000023.1 GCA_025929745.1 Burkholderiales bacterium
ATCCTGCCGCAGCTGGCCGATGCTATCGGCGCGCGCCAGGTGCGACGCTACGCTCTGACGGGAGAGCGCTTCGACGCCGCGGAGGCACGGCGCATCGGCCTCGTGCATGAGGTGGTGCCGGCCGCCGAGCTGTCCGCCGCGGGCGAGAATATGGTCGGCCAACTGCTGAAGAACGCGCCCGACGCGAACGCCCAGACGAAGAGCGCCGCGCTCGCATTCGCCTGGGGCAGGGTCGAAGAAGCGGTGGTCGAGCGCCTGGTCGCCCAGCACGCCGCCAAGCGCCGCAGCCGCGAAGCCGCCGAAGGCCTGGCCTCCTTCGCGGAGAAGCGCCCCGCGCGCTGGAGCGCCTAGAAAGTGACCGACAACCTGCCGCCCATCCGTCGCATCGTGACCGGCATCGATGCCAGCGGTCGCTCGCGAATCGTTGAGGACGCGCCGGCGAGCTCGATCCGTACCGTGGCCGAAAGACCGGGCTACCGCGCAGTCAACGTGTGGAGAACTGAAGAGACTCCTGTGCGCATCGGTGCGCCCGATACGACCGCAAACCACAAAGGCATCCTGCCGCCGAAAAAAGGCACCATCCTGCGCATCATCGACTTTCCGCCCGAGCCGAAGGACACTCAGGAACTAAAGGGCATGTTGCATGCGACCTTCGGCGGCATCTACAACGACGCGGCGCATGACAAAGGCGCGCGTCATCCGGGCATGCACACCACGCAGACGGTCGACTACGCCATCATCCTTGAGGGGGAAATCTGGGCGGTGATGGATGAAGGAGAAACGCTCATGCGCGCCGGCGACGTCCTGATCCAGCGCGGCACGAACCATGCGTGGGCTAATCGCTCGGCCAGAACCGCACGCATCGCGTTCGTGCTGATAGACGGGTCCTAAGGAGAGAAACCATGGAATCGATGCGCCGCCGCGTTCTGACCGCGCTTCCTGCCGCCTTGCTGCTCTGCCTAGGCGCCGATGCGCGCGCGCAAGCTTATCCGGTGAAGCCGCTGCGCCTGATCGTCGCCGACGCGGCCGGCGGCGCGCCCGACCAGCTCGGCCGCGCGCTCGCCGCCAAACTCTCCGAGTCGCTGGGTCAGCAGGTCGTGGTCGACAACCGGCCGGGCGCCTCGGGCGCGCTGGGCGCCGACATCGCCGCGCGCTCGCCGGCCGACGGGTACACGCTACTCCTCACCACGACCTCGATCTACGCCATTCTGCCGAGCCTGAAGCGCAACCTCACTTACGACCCGGTGCGCGACTTCGTTCCCATTTCGCGTATCGCTTCCGCGTCGAATGTGCTGGTGATCAATGCGTCGCTTCCCGTGCAATCGGTGGCGGAGCTCGTGGCGCTCGCGAAGAGCAAACCCGGAGTGCTCAACTATGCCTCGGCTGGGGTTGGTTCGCCGGCGCACCTCGCCGGCGAGATGCTCAACCTGCTGGCGGGCATCAAGCTCACGCACGTTCCCTACAAGGGCGCCGCGCCCGCGCTGCTCGACGTGATCGCGGGCAGCGCGCAGCTCATCATCACCTCGCCCATCTCGGCCGGGGCGCACATGAAGGCCGGGCGGGTGCGCGCGCTCGCGGTTACCGGGAGCGCGCGCAACCCGAGCCTGCCCGAGCTGCCCACGATCGCCGAGACGGTTCCCGGCTACGAAATATCCCAATCCTGGGGGATCGTCGCCCCCGCCGGCACGCCGGCGCCGGTGCTAAAGCGGCTGAATGACGAGATCCTCGCCGTTATGAACCTGCCCGAGGTGAGGGAGCAAGTGGCGCGGGCCGGCGCCGTCCCGGCCGGCGACTCGGCTGAAGCGTTTCAAGCATTCATGGCCAGGGAAAGGCAGCGCCTGCAAGACGTCATCACGAAAACCGGGATCGTGCTCGCCGATTGAGGCTGGAGGAGCGCCTACGTCGGCGCGTGCTCGAAGTCATGAGCCCGCACGCCACACGCTGCGGGCAACTTCAACCACGCGCGTAAGCTTGCGCCATTGCTCGTCCTCGGTGAGAGCGTTGCCGTGGTGAGTACTCGCGAAGCCGCACTGCGGCGAGAGGCACAGGTTCTCGAGCGGCACGTAGCGTGACGCTTCGTCGATGCGCCGCCTGAGCGCGTCGGGATCCTCGAGCTGCGCGGTTTTCGTGGTGACAAGGCCGAGCACAACCTTCTTGCTTTTCGGCAGCAGGCGCAGCGGCCCGAAGCCGCCGGCGCGCTCGCTGTCGTACTCCATGAAGTAGCCGTCGACCGGCGTCGAAAACATCGCCTCGACCACCTCGTCCTGATAGCCGCCGGCTGCGAACCACGTGCTGCGGAAATTGCCGCGGCAGGTGTGCATCGTGACCGCCAGATCAGCGGGCTTGTCCTCGAGCGCCAGGGCGATGGCGCTGGCGTAAGCGGTATGCAGCGTGGCTGGATCGTCGCCATTGCGCCGGAAGTTCTCGCGCACCTTTTCATCGCACAGATAGGAAAAGCCGACGTCGTCGAGCTGCAGATATCTGCAGCCGGCGTCGTACAGGTGGCGGATCGCCTTGCGATAGGCGGCGCCGATGTCCTGCCAGAACTGCGCGAGGTCGGGATAGACGTCCCGTGAGATGGCGTTGCGTCCGCCGCGGAAATGCGCCGAGCCGGGCGACGGGATGGTCATCTTGGGCGTCTTCGTCGCCACCGAGCACAGGAAACCGAAATGGTCCGCCATGATGGGGCGGCTGCACGCGACCTTGCCGGTGACGCTCGCCATCGGCGGCACATCTTCGGCGGCGAACGTCATGCCGACCGGCCGCGTGAGCTCGATGCCGTCGAGCTGGCGCAGGAAGTCGAGATGCCAGAAGTCGCGGCGGTATTCGCCGTCGGTCACGGCCTCGAGGCCGATCTCCTCCTGTCTTGCGACCGCGCGGCGGATGCATGCGTCCTCCACGGCGCGCAGGCCTGCCGCGTCGAGCGCTCCCTTCTTGTGGCGCTCGCGCGCTTCGCGCAGGTCCGCGGGACGAAGGAGGCTGCCGACCTGGTCGGCGTGGAAGGGCGGTCGCATGAGCCCTACTGTGCGGTAATCCCGGCGGTGCGGATCACTTTTTCCCAGCGCTGGCGCTCTTCGCGCAGGAACGTAGCTACTTCGCCCGGCGTCATGGCAGCCGGCTCGTCGCCGGCGTCCACCAGGCGCTTCTGCACGTCCGGCATCTTCAGGATTTCCACCATCGCGCCGCGCAGCGTCTCGACGACCGGCGCCGGCGTGTTGGGCGGTGCGAAGAGTCCGGTCCAGGACGCCGCGCTGTAGCCCGGCAGCACTTCCGAGATCGACGGCACGTCGGGCGCCTGCGGATTGCGCTTCCCGCCGCCGACGCCGACGGCGCGCAGCTTTCCCGCCTTGACGTGGCGCAACGCGGTGCTGAAGGCGAAGAAGGTGAGATCGACATGGCCGGCGAGCGTCGCCGCCTGCGATTCGCCGCTGCCTTTGTAGGGCACGTGCACCATCTTCACGCCGGCCATCGCGTTGAATAGCTCCGCTGCAAGGTGCGGCGCGCTGCCCGCGCCGCTCGAGCCGAAGTTGAGCTTGCCGGGATTCGCTCTCGCGTACGCGATCAGCTCTCGCAGATCCTTCGCCGGCACACCGGGATTGAGGGCGAGCATGATGTCCTGCATGGAGACGAGCGCGATCGGCACGAACTGCTCCGGCTCGTAGGTGAGCTTGCCGTGAAGCGCCTTGTTCACCACAATCGGCGCGGGCTGCGTGAAGAGCAGCGTGTGCCCGTCCGGCGCGGCCTTGAATACCGCGTCGGCGCCGATATTCCCCGCGGCGCCGGATCGGTTCTCCACCGTCGCCGGCTGGCCGAACTTGTCGCGCAGCTTGTCCGCGATCACGCGCGCAAGAAGATCGGTTCCGCCGCCCGGCGCGAGCGGCACGATGATGTTGATCGCTTTCGCCGGATAGCTTTGCGCGACCGCGGGGGTGCAGACGAGCGAAATGATCGCAAAGAGAAAAGTGCGCATATGCCAAGATCTTAGGGCATGAAGGCGAGCGAGCGCAGGATCCTTACGACGCATGTGGGAAGCCTCCCGCGGCCAAGAGAGCTGCTCGCGCCGCTGCATGCGCGCGACTCCGGCGAGCCGCACGATGCCGCCGCGCTCGAGCGCCAGATCGCCGCGGCGACCGCAGCGGTGGTGCGGCGGCAGGCCGAGCTCGGCATCGATATCCTGAACGACGGCGAGTACGGACGCGCGAGCTTCGCGACCTACGCGAACACGCGCATCGGCGGACTCGAGCGGGTGATGCGCCCACCGGGTCATATCGCGCGCCCGACGCGGGACTCGCTCGCATTCCCGGCCGTCTACGAGGAGATGCGCAAGATGTTCGGCGCGCGTCGCGCGCTCACCGGGCGCCCGGAAGATGCCGTGTCGCTCGTCTGCACGGGGCCGATCACCTACGTCGGACACCAGAGCCTCAATGCCGATCTCGCCAACCTGAAGGCGGCGACGCAAACGATCGGGGCCGAAGAAGCGTTCGTCACGGCGATCTCGCCGACGAATCTGGAGATGTACTTCGAGAATCGGTACTACAAGTCCGAAGAGGATTACCTCCTGGCGCTGGCCGACGCCATGCGCGAGGAGTACAAGGCGATCGTCGATGCCGGTTTCGTGCTCCAGGTGGACGACCCGCGCCTCATTACGCACTGGAACCGCGTGCCCGAGCTGTCTCTGCAGGCAAACAGGAAATTCATGGAGGTGCGCATCGAGGCGCTGAACCACGCTCTTACCGGAATACCGGAACAGCGCGTGCGCTTCCATACCTGCTACAGCATCAACGTGGCGCCGCGCGTGCACGACCTGGAGATGAAGGACTATGCCGATCTCATGCTCAAGGTGCGCGCGCAGGCCTACTCGATCGAGGCGGCGAATCCGCGCCACGAGCACGAGTGGCGCGTCTGGAAAGACATCAAGCTTCCCGAGCACAAGGTGCTCATCCCGGGCGTGGTCTCCCACTGCGTGTACCAGGTGGAACACCCGGAGCTCGTCGCCGAACGGATCGAGCGCTTCGCCAGCGTGATCGGGCGAGAACGCGTGATTGCCGGCACCGACTGCGGTTTCGCCACCTCGCGCGCCGGCGACGAGGTGCATCCGGACGTCGCCTGGGCGAAGCTCGCAGCGCTCGTTCAGGGCGCGCGCATCGCAAGCGCGCGCCTGTGGTCCTAGAAACCATCTTGGCGGCGTCTCGCCGTCGCCTGTTTCGTGACACGAATTAGGCCATGCCAACGATACAGCGCGGTGCGCGATGCCGCTACCTTTGGGAGTGCGCGCCGACCTTCAAGGCGCGGATCACACCCTCGATTCTGTTGGTTTCTTCCCTAGGGAGATCGCATGCAAGCCCAGTTTCTCGACCTGTATCGCGCCAGCCTCAAGACCGCGACCGAATTCATGAAGACTTCGCTGGAGCAGACCGAGCGCTTCCAGCAGCAGCAGCTCCAGATGGTGAAGAGCGCCCTAGAGGAAAGCAGCCGCTCGGGCAATCAGGCTTCGGAGGTGAAGAGCCTCGACGACATCGTGGCGCTCAACTCAAGACTTGCCGGCAATCAGCTCGAGCGCGTAGCCGAGTTCTGGAGCAACTGGTGGCGCGTTGCGGGCGACGCCCAGAAGTCGATGATCGATCAGATGCAGTCGCAGCTCGGGCAGGCGAAGGAGCGCGTGCGCGAGGGCTATTCGTTCACCGCGCGCACTTCCGAGGAGGCTGCACGCTTAGCCGCATCCCAAATGGCCGGCGCGGCGAGCCAGATCCGCGAGGCCGAACAGCAAGCAAAGCACCAGCGCAAGAGCGCCTGAGCGTGAGTTAACCCGTCGCCCGCAGCGATTCGCGCGGCCAGCAGTAGGCGGATTGTCAGTTCGGTGCCGACCGGCCGTGGAGACCGTGCGCCTGTGGTCCTAGAATAGGCGCATGTCCGTCCATCCACTGAAGACGCCGGCGGCCGACCCGGTCCGCCAGGCGAAGATCCATCTTGCCGCCGCGCATCGGCTCGCCGTGCTGCACGAGCTCGAAGAAGGCATCGACAATCACTTCACCGTCACCGTACCGGGGACGACGGATCGCTACCTGATACTGCCCTTCGGCCTTCACTGGTCCGAGGCGCGCGCCAGCGACATGATCGTGTTCGACGAGTCGGGACAAACGCTGGAAGGCGAGGGGGTGTGCGAGCTTTCCGCCCAGTGCATCCACGCGCCGATCCACCGCATCACCGGTGCGCAGGTCGTCATGCACACGCACCAGACGTGGGCGCTTGCGCTCAACATGCTGAAGGACAACCGGCTTCTGCCGGCGAGCCAGACGGCGGCGTTCTTCCACGGTCACGTCGCCTACGACGACATTTACAGCGGCACGGCGGATTTCCCAGAGGAAGGCGAGCGCCTAGCGCGCATCATCGGCGACAAGCATGTGCTCTTCATGAAGAACCACGGCGTGCTCGTCACCGGCGACAACGTCGCGCAGGCTTACCGCCGGCTGTACCGCCTGGAGCGCGTGTGCCGCGCGCAGGTAATTGCCATGTCGACCGGCAAGCCGCTTGAGGTGCTCACCGACGAGATCGTGGTGCAGGTGCAGGCGCCGCCGGCCGACGACCGCCACTCGCGCGCCGAGCGCGAGCGCCTCTTCTTCGAGGCGATGATGCGCATCCTCGACCGCGACATGCCGGGCTACGCCGACTAGCCGGAAACAAAAAGCCCGGTTGCCCGGGCTTCTCGAACTGCTGACTTCTAAGTGGCTAAAGCGGCTTGATGTTGGTCGCCGCCGGGCCCTTGGGCCCTTGCGTGACTTCGAACGACACCTTTTGCGCCTCCTTCAGCGACTTGTAGCCGCCCATCTGGATGGAGCTGTGGTGGGCGAAGAGATCCTTGCCGCCGTCGTCCGGCGTGATGAATCCGAAGCCCTTGGAGTCGTTGAACCACTTCACGGTACCTGTTGCCATGTTCATGCTTCCTTTCTTGGTGACGAGGCGAATCCGGCCCCGCATGCGGGCATGACGATCAAGGAAGGAATTGAACTGCCACTTCGGCACCGCTTTCGCGGCCTTGAGGGACGGCGCACTTCAATACTTGAGATCACTGCGGCGCGCAGTCTACCACGCTAACGCTTGCGCTGTGGGAATTTGCGGCGCACCGGCCCCGGTGAAAACGGTTTGTCCAAATGACGATAGTTGATCCGCCCGCGCGTGACATCGTAGGGGGACATCTCTAGGTTCACGCGGTCCCCGGCGATGATGCGGATGCGACGCTGGCGCATCTTGCCGCCGGCGTACGCCAGAACCTCGGCGCCGTTGACGAGCCGCACGCGGAACTGCGTGTTCGGCAACACCTCGTGCACGGTGCCTTCCATCTCGATCATTTCTTCTTTCGCCATGCAATACCTCTCTCCGCGGGTGACCCGCTCGGAAATTCGGAAAAAGCTGATCGCCGGCTGCCGCCGGCTCAGCTGCCAACGGTCGGGGCGGCCTTCTTGCCCCAGCGCGCCCAGAATTCTTCGCCGCGCTGCTCGACCTCGAACACGATGACGGTTTGCGGATCGGCTCCGTGAATCGCGCGTGCGCGATCCTCCGGGATGCGGTCGACGAGCCGCTCGCCGTAGACGAGCAGGCCTTCGGCGCGGCCGAGCTCGAGCGCGCGTTTGCAGTGGTCCAGTCGCTCAATTCCGCCCGGCTGATCGGACCAGGGACGCGATCCGTCGACGTTGGGCGCCCACAGGAGGTAACTGCAGCTGCCGCTCGCGCATTCGATGGAGTCGGCCCAAAGCGCGACCACCACGGCGCCGTCGGACTTGCGCACGCCGCCCCAGCTGGTGCGCGCATCCCGAATCCATACACCGCGCGCTTCGAAGGCGCGCGTGCGCGGCACCAGGTGTCGCGGCTTCGTGGTGGCGCCGGACTTGCGCGCGGCCGGAACACGGTCGCGTCGCTTCGCGAGCGCCTCGCTGCAGAGCGCAGCCACGCCGCTTTCGTTCAGGCGCTCGGCATTTTCACGCAGCTGTTTGATGTCCTGCACGCTGAGCTGCGCGATGCGCTCGAGAGTCCAGTCGTCCGAGCGGTCGCTGCGAAAGGCGTTGGCCACGGCTTTCATGCCGCGACTTCGGCGCCGGTCGCGGAGCAACGCCGCAGTACCGCGCGCGCGCCTTCTCCCCAACGCGCCCAATATTCCGCGCCGGCCTTCACGACGCGCAACGAAAGCATGTCCTCGCCGTGTTTCGCCGCGCTATCAGCGTAAATCAGGAATCCTTCGGCCATGCCGCGGCGTACGGCGAGCCGGCAATGCTGGAGCGCTTCCTGGTCGCGCGACGACGGGTGCCAAAGCGGCGAGCCGCAACCCCAGTCGTCGGTTCGCACCTCGGCCGCGGTGATCGCGAACACCACCATGCCGTCGTGCTCGCGCACGCCGCTGCGGCTTAGCGCAGGGTGCGTGACCATGACGCCGTAGCGTTCGAAGGCGCGGGCGCGCGCCGCCGCGCCATTGCACAGCTGAAGGATCCGAGAGGCCATTGCTTCGCTCCGAGGGAACTGCAATCGCGAAGCAGGAACCGTGCTTCGTCAGTCTTTATACCCGCATTCACATGCGGACGCACTCTATTTTTGGTGCGCGGGCGTCTGCCATATCAACTGCGCTTTCCTGCGCAAACGCACGACCGTCGTCCCGTCTTCGGCCCACTGCGCATCGTCATAGAAAGCTTCGTTTGCGGACGTTTGCCGCCATGCCCAGCGCGCGAGCGAACCGTGCACCTCCTCGGCATGCCACGCGCTTTCGACGTGATCGCCGTCGGTGACGACCAAGAGTTCAACGCCCACCGTCTGAGGATGGCTGTGCAGACGACGGAGCGTCGCTATGTCGGCGAAGACAAGCAGCCGCGGATGCGCACGCGGTGCGTTGATGCCTTCGGGGTCATGATCCATCGACCAGACCGCGCGGATATCGAGGAAGCCGACGAGCAGCCCGGCGACCAGCGCCGCGGTCTCACCAGAAGTAGGCGTATTCATCCGCCATTCTGACGCCTTGGGGCGATTTCGCCATGAGCCATCCGGCCCGTGGCCGCGGCTGGCAGACTAGCGTCACCCGTATGACCTGGATCAACGTCACGCTGCTTGTCGCGGTCGCAGTGCTCGGCCTCGCGATCTGGTCGATCAAGCGCCACAAGGACCCGCATCTGCAGCTCGAATCGCATGAGCCGATCGAGAACCTCGTGCCCTCGATATCGGGAATGTCGCTCGGCATGGCGATCCGCGGCAACAGCGCGGAGATTCACGAGAACGGCGCGTTCTTCGACGCGGTGCTCGCCGACATCGCGGCCGCGAAACGTAGCGTCCACTTCGAGACCTTCCTCTGGAAGGAGGGGAAGCTCGGTCGGCGCATGGCGGAAGCCTTATCCGCCAAGGCGCGCGAGGGACTGCGCGTGCGTCTGGTTCTCGACGCCGTGGGCTGCAAGAAGATCGGCGAGGCGCGGCAGCAGATGCAAGCCGCGGGCTGCGAGATCGCGATCTACCACCCGAGGACGCTCAAGAACATCGGCGTCATCGCCGAGCGAGACCACCGTAAGATCGTGATCCTCGACGGCAAGATCGCGTGGGTCGGCGGCCATTGCATCGTCGACGAGTGGCTCGGCAACGCGGAGGATCGCCACCACGTGCGCGACCTCTCGGTGCGACTGCGCGGGCCTGTGGTGCACGCCGTGCAGTCGGCGTTTAGCGAGAACTGGGTCGAGGTCACCGGCAAGCTTTTCGTCGGCGAGGACTACTTTCCGCCGCTCGAGCCGGCGGGCGAGGTGCTCGCGCATATGGCGAGCATGAAGCCCGAGGGCTCGGCGCCCGCGGTCAAGATCCTGCACCACACTATGATCTGCTGCGCGCGCGAGCGCTTGTGGATACAGAACCCGTACTTCATCCCCGAGCCCGATGCGATCGAAGCTTTCTGCCAGGCGGTCGCTCGCGGCATCGACGTGCGCGTCATGGTTCCATCGGCCGATGTCTCCGACATGCCGGCGGTGCAACACGCCGCACACCGCAACTTCCAGCAGCTCCTCGATGGCGGTGTGCGCATCTACGAATACCAGAAGACGTTGCTGCATCAGAAGGTCATGACCGTCGATGGCGTTTGGTGTGCGATCGGCTCGAGCAACTTCGACGACCGCTCCTTCGAAACCAACGACGAGATCACGCTCGGCTTCCTGGATCGCGGGCTTGCGCGCAAGCTGGAGGAGATCTTCGAGCGCGACCGCGTGGACTGTATCGAGCTCGATGCGAGGCAATGGAAAAAGCGCGGCCTCCTCCACCGCGCCAAGGACAACGCGCTCTACCTCTTCAACGAGGTCTTATGATTTCCTCGGCGAGGCGAAAGCCGCGCCGGCCGCCGATGGTGACGACCGGCTTCATCGGCACGCGTTCCTGGCAATGAGCGCAGCGCACAAAGTTGCCGCGTTCGTCGGTTTCGAGTCGCGGGCTCGTCGGCGCATCCGCGTCCACCACGTTCTCGAGCGAGAGCGCCGTATAAAGAAACTTGCCGCAATAGGGGCAGTCGACGTCGTGGGTTGGCAGCATATCCCGGCCATGCAAGCATTAGGCCAATGACCGCTCGCGATCGCCGTCACGTTGCGGCATGGCTGTTTGCTTGCGCGGCGCTTGCATTTCTCGTCGTGCTGATCGGCGGCGTCACGCGTCTTACACGTTCGGGCCTTTCCATCGTCGAATGGCAGCCGCTGGTCGGCGCGCTGCCGCCGCTTACGCAGGCCGACTGGGAAGCGCTGTTCGCCAAGTACCGCGAGACGCCCGAGTTTCGTCAGGTCAACTTCAGCATGACGCTCGAAGGCTTCAAGCGCATTTTCTGGTGGGAGTACATCCATCGGCTGCTCGCGCGCCTGATCGGCGTTGTTTTTCTTCTTCCCTACCTTTACTTCCTCGTGAGGAAGAACCTGGACCGCCCGCTCGCCTGGAAGCTCGGCGGCATCTTTCTCCTCGGCGCGTTGCAAGGCACGGTCGGCTGGTACATGGTGAAGTCCGGCCTTGTCGACGATCCCAAAGTTAGTCCCGTGCGCCTCACGCTGCACCTCGGGCTCGCCCTCGCCATCTTCTCGGCGGAGCTCTGGCTTGCCATGCAGCTTCTCGCGCCGAAGCAACGGTTCGACGGCTTTGCGCTCTTTCTACCGGTAATCGTTTTCCTCATGGCGCTTTCCGGCGGAATGGTGGCGGGCCTGCGCGCGGGCTATGCGTACAACACCTTTCCGCTCATGAACGGACACATCGTGCCGCCCGAAGTGATGCTGCTCGAGCCCTGGTGGCGGAATTTTGTCTACAACATGGCGACGGTGCAGCTTGTCCACCGCGCATTCTTTTGGGCGCTTGCCGTGCTCGTCCTCGTCGCCTGGTGGCGCAACCGTGAGAGGGCAGCCGGTAATGCGCTCCTTCTCACGTTCGCGGTGCAGGCGAGCCTTGGAATTGCCACGCTCCTCACCGGCGTCCCGGTGGGACTCGGGTCGGCGCACCAGGGCGGCGCGGTGCTCGTTCTAGCCGCCGCGCTTTGGTACGCGCACTCAACCGAAGCTGCTAGGACATCGGGTTTGCCGGCGCCGCCGGCTCGCCGGGAAGCGGAATGAACTCGCGGTTGTCGAGGTCGGGAAGCTTCATGCGACCGGCGCGCCAGTCGGCCTTCGCCTGCTCGATGCGTTCTTTGGAGGACGAGACAAAGTTCCAGTCGATGAAGCGCGGGCCGACCGGCTCGCCGCCGAGCAGCATCACCCTCGCTTGAGCGACTGCGCGAAGAAGCGCGGGCGCGCCCGGTTTGAACACGAGCATCGTGCCTTCGGCCACGGACTCGCCGTCCACTTGCACTGCGCCGGAGGCGACGTATGCGGCGCGCTCGGGATAATCGTCGGGAACCCTCACCGACCCGCCGGGCTGCAAGTCGCAATGCAGGCAAAAGAGCGGTGAGTGCACCGGCACGGGCGCTTTGGCGCCGAGCGCGGCGCCGGCGATGAGGCGAAGGCGTGCGCCGCTTTCCTCCGATTGCGGCAGCGAGTCCGCGTCGTGATGAGAAAACCCCGGATCGGTTTCCTCCTTCTCGCGCGGCAGCGCGACCCACATCTGGATGCCGTTCATCAGCCCGCCTTCACGTCGCGCGCGCTCGAAGCGCTCGGAGTGCGTGATGCCGCGGCCCGCCGTCATCCAGTTCACTTCGCCCGGACGGATCGGCTGCTCAGAGCCCACGCTGTCACGATGCATGATCTCGCCAGCGAAGAGGTAGGTGAGCGTGGCAAGGCCGATGTGCGGATGCGGACGCACGTCGACGCTGCGCGGGATCGCCGGCGGAAAATCCACCGGTCCCATATGGTCGAAGAACACGAACGGGCCGACCATGCGCCGCTTGGCGAAGGGAAGGACTCTGCCGACTTCGAAGCCGCCGTGGTCGCGGCGCCGCTGCGCGATCGCGAGCTCGACCGCGCTCAAGCCTGGCGCACGAGGCTGATGGGCGGCTGGCGAGGGGAAGACGACCGGCGCACCCAATCCTCCACGAGGTTCGGCCGCTCGAGGCGTTCGAGCCACCAGAGGAAGGCTTTGCCACGCGGGCGTTCGTCCCAGGCGAGGAAAAGGTTCTCGCGCGGCGCGGGGCGCTCCAGCGCAATCTCGACGAGCTCGCCCGCGGCGAGTTCGCGGGCCACGATCGTGCGCGCGACGAAGCCAGCGGCCGCGCCGGCCTTCATGGCCGCGATCTTGGCGTGCAGGGTAGGCAGGGCCATGCTCTTTTGGCCCGCATTGCAGCGTTCGGCGTCGGCCACGAGCGCGATTCTATGCTTGCGCAGCTCGTGCGCGGGAAGCGCGGTGCGCAGGGCCGCGAACGGGTGGCTCGGGCTCGCCGCGAGAATCCACTCCAGCGTGCCGACCTGGCGCGAGCGGTGGCGGCGCTCATTCAGCGCGCCTTCGGGCACCACGCCGAGGATCAAGTCGGCCTTATGCGTAACCAGCGCCTCGGCGAGCGCGCCAGCGTGGTGCGCGATGCGCACGTCAGTCTGCGCGTGCTGCGCGTCGGCGTAAAACTCGCGCAGGAGGTCGAGGAGCGGCGCGCACGGCAGAACGGGATCGAGCGCGATCGCAAGGCGCGCTTCATACCCTTCGGCGACATGCTTCACGCGCGCTTCCAGATCGCCGGCGGACTGCAGCAAGAGCCGTCCTTCATCGAGCAGCGCTTCGCCCGCCGGCGTGAGGCGAGGACGATGACCGTTCCTCTGGAAAAGTGCGACGCCGAGGTCCTCTTCGAGCTTCTGCACGGCGTAAGTGATGGTGGAGGGCACGCGGAAGAGCTCCTCCGCTGCGGCGGCGAAACTTCCGCGCCGGCTGATGGCGTCGAGTATCTGCAGACCTTCGAGTGAGAGCTTCAAAATAATTCGCTGTGGGTTGCGTTCGGGTGTCGAACAATTGTCGATGGAATGCCCTGCCATCGCCAGAGCGAACGTGTAGCGAAAACACTACGCGGCGGGTCGACATGACGACTCGCGGGCGCCCAGGGCTGCAAGCCGTTCAATGGAAAGGCGCGGGCGAGGAGCGCCTGCTCGCCGACCGGCGTCAGCGCGTGCGCGACGTACGCGAAAAGCCGGACGGCGCGCTTTGCGTCCGTGACCGACACTTCGTCTACCGCGTCGGCAGGCGCCTGTCGCCCACGACGCGCGCGTTCATGGACTTCGCGCGCGCAGAGGCGAAGGGCCTATTTCGCGACTGCCTGCGCGGCTAGCGCAAGGCTTCGAGCAGCGCCGAAAACACCTTCGGCGTCGCGCACGCGATCTCGCCCGAGTCGAGATATCCCGCGTCGCCGCGCAGGTCACCCACTAGACCGCCAGCCTCGAGAATCATGAGCGCGCCCGCGGCCATGTCCCACGCTGAAAGTCCCATCTCCCAGAACGCGTCGAGCCGGCCGCAGGCGACGTAGGCCAGATCAAGGGCCGCTGCGCCGGCGCGGCGCACGCCCGCTGCTGTCTGCATCATGGTCTTGAGCTGGCGCGTGTAGAGCTCGATGCGTTCCACCTCGCGGAACGGAAATCCGGTGCCGACGAGCGCGTCGCCGAGGCGTGCGCACTTCGACACGCGGATGCGGCGATCATTGAGGAATGCGCCGCGGCCTTTAGAGGCTGTGAAAAGCTCGTTCTTGGTTGGGTCGTAGATCACACCGTGCGCGAGCGCGCCGCGGTGGCGGATCGCAATGGAGACGCAGTACTGCGGGAAGCCGTGAATGAAGTTGGTGGTGCCATCGAGCGGATCGATGATCCACTGATACTCGGCTTGTCCCGGGGTGGCGCCCGACTCCTCAGCGAGCACCGCGTGGTCGGGATAGGCCTTGCGTACCGTCTCGATAATCGCCGCTTCCGCGGCGTGGTCCACCTTGGTGACGAAGTCGTTCCTCTGCTTCGCCCGCACCTCGAACCCACCGCCCTCCAGCGCCGCGCGATTGATGACCGAGCCGGCGCGGCGCGCGGCGCGTACGGCGATGTTGAGCATGGGGTGCATGGGCCGCGTATTCTAGTGCCCATGGTTCGCATCGTTCTCTGCCGCCCGAGCCATCCTGGCAACATCGGCGCCGCCGCGCGTGCGATGAAGACGATGGGGCTTTCCGATCTGCGCCTGGTGGCGCCGGAGCGTTTCCCAGCGAAGGAGGCCGAATGGATGGCGACGAACGCCGCGGACGTTCTCGAGCAAGCGAAGCTGCATGCCACGCTGCACGAGGCGATTCACGATTGTGTCGCCGCCTTCGCACTCTCTGCGCGCGGGCGCGAATGGTCGCCGCAGGTGCTGGACGTGCGCACCGCGGCGCTGCGCGCGGCCGAAATCGAAGGTCCTATTGCGTTCGTTTTCGGCAACGAGACGGCGGGGCTAACCAACGAGGAAATGTTCAGCTGCCAGTACCTCGTGCACATCCCGGCGAACCCGGAATTCAGCTCGCTCAACCTTGCGCAGGCAGTGCAGGTGGTGGCCTACGAGCTGCGCATGTCTGTAGATGTGGCGATTCCGTTTGCGCGCGTGGAAAAGCGCGCCACGGTTGAAGACCTCGAGGGCCTCTATGCGCATCTCGAGGCGGCGGCGGTGGCGAGCGGTTTCATGACGCCGACCTCGCGCTTGCGCGAGCGCTGGCGGCGGCTTTTCTCGCGCGTGCCTGCTTTCGAGCGTGAGGAGGTGAACATCCTGCGCGGGCTGCTCAAAGCCCTCATGCCGGCCAAGCATGGCGGCCATGAGCCGCGGGAATAGTTGAACGTTTTAGTCGGACACCCCTAGAATGACTCGTGTTCAACAAACTTAAAGCCGACATCGACTGCATCCTAGAGCGTGATCCTGCTGCGCGTTCGCGCTGGGAGGTGCTCACGTGCTACCCGGGGCTGCACGCCATCTACATTCACAAGCTGGCGCATTGGTTCTGGGAAAACGGCCTGCAATGGCTCGGCCGCTTCACCTCTCACCTCGGC
>JAICPQ010000173.1 GCA_025929745.1 Burkholderiales bacterium
AAGGTGTGCGCCTCGCTCTCGAAGCCCTTCAACTTCATGGCCGGCATCAAGGGCAAGTCCTTCAGCGTCGCCGAGCTCGAAGCGGCAGGCGTGAAGCGCGTGAGCCTTGCGACGTCGCTCTGGCGCGCGGCGATGAGCGGCTTAGTGGAAGCCGCCCGCGAGGTGAAGGAGAAGGGCACCTTCGGCTATGTCGAGCGCTCGCTGCCCACGCCGGAAATCGCCAAGTTCATGAGGAGCTAAATGCAGTTTTACCGCGGCCGTCTCGTCGACCACGTGCACTTGCGCGTCGCAAACCTGGACGCTGCGAAGCGGTTCTACCGCGCGGTGCTCGAGTCGCTCGGCCGCGCGCAGGGAGTCCGCGAAGGCGACGATTTTTTCAACTCGGACGAGCTCTGGATCGATCAGGCGGACGGCCCGGTGTCGCGCGTGCATCTCGCCTTCCAGGCGGACAGCCTGGCGCAGGTTCAGGCGTTCCATGCGGCGGCGCTGCCGCTTTCGTCTTCGATCCCGACGGTGACATCGAGGCGGTGCATCACGGCCCAGCGAAGAAGTCGGCAGAGTCGATTGTCATAACGCCAGGCGGAGAACATGCTCGAGCGCAACAAGAAGAACGTGGTGGCCTTTTATGACCTCATGTTCAACCAGAGCAAACCGCGCGAGGCGATGGAGCGATTTGCCGGCGATACGTACGTTCAGCACAACCCCGGCGTCGCGGACGGCAAGGAAGCTTTCATCGATTACTTCGAACGCATGGCTCGCGACTATCCCGGAAAGCGCGTGCACATCAAGCGCGTCGTCGCGGAAGGAAACTACGTGGTCCTGCATTGCCACCAGGAGTGGCCGGGCTACAAAGACAAGGACTGGGCCGGTATTGACATCTTCCGCGTCGACGACAGCGGAAAGATCGTCGAGCACTGGGATGTCCTGCAGATCGTTCCGCCGCAGTCGGCCAACGCCAATACGATGTTCTGAGCGTGGAGTATTACTTCGAAGAAGGCTGCTTCATCACCGAGCTTTCCAACACGCCGGAGCATCCGGATCTCTCCATCGCCCGCGCCCGCGTGCCGGTCGGCGTGACGACGCGCTGGCATCGCGTGAAGGACACTTGCGAGCGCTACGTGATCCTCGAGGGCCGCGGGCGGGCGGAAGTGGGCGACCAGACGCCGCGCGGAGTAGGCCCGGGCGACGTGGTGGTGATCCCAAAGTCGCAGCCGCAGCGCATAGCCAACATCGGCGACAAAGATCTAATTTTTCTAGCCATTTGTACGCCCCGTTTCGAGCGCGCGGCGTACGAGGATCTCGAGTAGGCGAACGTTTGGCCGCGCCGGAGGTCCAGCGTACGTGAAGCTGCAGCGAACACATCCGAGCCTCGGACCGGCGCTGAAAGACGACTACCGGAAGGTGCGCCAGGCAAGCCTCGCCCTCGCCGCGCCGCTTTCGGCCGAGGATTGCGCGATCCAGTCGATGCCGGACGCGAGTCCGGTGAAGTGGCATCTCGCGCACACCACCTGGTTCTTCGAGACCTTCGTTCTAGTGCCGCACGTGCCGGGTTACCGGCCCTTTGATCCGGCGTTCGGCTACCTCTTCAATTCCTATTACAACGCGATCGGCGAGCGGCATCCACGACCGGAGCGCGGCATGCTGTCGCGGCCTTCGCTCGACGAAGTGCGTGCCTATCGCGAGCACGTCGATGCGGCAATGGGCGCCGCGAACAATGTGCCGCACGCTCTGGTGGAGCTCGGGCTGCATCACGAGCAGCAGCACCAGGAGCTCATTCTCACCGACCTCAAGCACATGCTGTCGCGCAATCCGCTCAGGCCCGCGTATCAGAAGCAATGGCCGCTCACGCCGATCCGTGCGCGCGCGCCAAATTGGGTCGGCTTTGCGGGCGGCCTGCACGAGATTGGCCACGACGGCGCCGGATTCGCGTTCGACAACGAGACGCCGCGCCACAAGGTCTGGCTCGAGGATTACGAGATCGCGTCGCATCCGGTCACGCACGGCGATTTCCTCGACTTCATCGCCGACGGCGGTTACCGGCGGCCGCAGCTCTGGCTTTCGGCCGGATGGGACCTCGTGCGCGCGCGCGGCTGGGAGGCGCCGGAGTACTGGACGCGTCGTGATGGAACGTGGCACACGTTCACGCTGCACGGCGAGGTCCCCGTCGATCGCAATACGCCGATCTGCCATGTGAGCTTCTTCGAAGCCGAGGCCTATGCGCGCTGGGCCGGCGCGCGCTTGCCGACCGAAGCGGAATGGGAAGTGGCGGCACGCAACACGCCGCTCGGCGGCAACTTCCTCGAAAGCGGCGCGCTCCATCCGCTCGCGCTGCGCGAAGACACGCCGGCCGGCCAACTTGCGCAGATGTTTGGCGACGTGTGGGAATGGACGCGCAGCGACTACGCGCCCTATCCCGGTTACCGGCCCGCGGAAGGCGCGGTGGGCGAGTACAACGGCAAGTTCATGTGCGCGCAGTACGTCTTGCGCGGCGGCTCGTGCGCGACGCCGGCGAGCCACATCCGGGCCACCTACCGCAACTTCTTCCCGCCCGAGGCGCGCTGGCAGTTCTCAGGCCTGCGGCTCGCGAAATAACTCGTTACAGTTTCGCGCAGCTCATCATTCGCGCCGGTGGGAGACTGGCGCCATGAAACTGTGGATCGCAACGTTCGGCCTCGTCGCGGCGTTTGCGCATGCGAACCCGGCCATCGACATGCCGGGATATCTCGAGGTGGCGCGCGAGGCGGCGCAGCACCGCCAGGCGCGCCGCGTCTCCGAAGAGGAGTTCATGCGCATGAGCCGCGAGCCCGGCACGGTCGTGCTGGACGCGCGCAGCCGCGACAAATACGACGAGCTCCATGTGAAGGGGGCGATCAACCTGCCGTTTCCGGACATCGCGATCGAAAGCCTCAAGGCAACGATCCCCGACAAGGACACGCGCATCCTCATCTACTGCAACAACAACTTTGCAAATGCCGAGGGCGCGTTTCCGGCGAAGATCGCGCGCGCATCTCTCAATCTTTCGACATACATCGCGCTCTACAGCTACGGCTACCGCAACGTCTACGAGCTCGGGCCGCTCGTCGAACTGCGGCAATCCAAGCTCGAATTCAGTCGACCTTAGCCCCGGTCTCGCGCACAACCTTACCCCACTTCGCGAGCTCGCTCTTCACGTAGGTCGCCGTCTCGGCGAGCGGCGCGGCCGTGATCTCGAACGCGAGGGCTTCCAGGCGCTCCTTCACTTCGGGGCTTCTCACGGCGGCGAGCAGCGCGGCATTCAGCTTCTGCGCGACTTCGGCGGGAACCCCGGCGGGCACGAAAAGGCCCACCCACGTGTAGTCCTCCATTCCGGAAAAGCCGAGCTCGTTCAGCGTCGGCACGTCGGGCAGCGAGGCGAGTCGCTTTGCTGACGACACCGCTAGCACGCGGATCTTTCCGGCCTTCACGTGCGGCAGCGGCGCGGTGCCAGCGAGGACGCCGATCGGCGGCTGGCCGCCGAGCACCGCGGTCATGGCGGGTCCGGCGCCCTTGAACGGAATGTGCGTGATGTCGACCTTCGCGCGCAGCCTGAACAGGTTCTCGCCGGTGAGATGCGGCGTGGTCCCGCTCGACGGAGAGGCGAAGGCGAGCTTCTCGGTCCTCGCTCTTTCGAGCAATTCCTTGAGGCTTTTCGCCGGGAAGTCCGCGTGCACGAAGATGAGATTCGCCTGCGAGGCCACCACGGCGATTGCGGTCATGTCCTTCTCGGCGTCGAAGCCGAGATTGCCGATAAGCGTGGGATTCACCGCGTAGGCCGAAGAGTGCGCAAGCACCGTGTAGCCATCGGGCGCGGATTTCGCCACGCGCTGCGCCGCGATGTTGCCGCCGCCACCGCCGACGTTCTCGATCACGATCGATTGACCCAGCGTCTCGCTCATCTTGGGCGAGAGAAGGCGCGCAACCACGTCCACGGGCCCGCCGGGCGGGAAGGCGACGACCATGCGGATCGGCTTGGAGGGAAAGGGCTGGCCGAAGGCCGTCCCGGCCGCAAGAAGAAGTAGAGCGAGGATCGTCTTCATTTGATCGCCAGCGGGTTGGTTGGAGAGCCTACCGCACCGGTGATCGGCAGGGCAGGGGCGACGAATAGGAACTCGTACACCTTGTCCTCAGCGCAATCCTCGGCGAGGTCCTTCACATAGAAGATCTCGCCCATGGTCATCCCCATGATCGGGATCGTGATCCAGTGCCAGGGCTGGTTGATGCCGGCTTCGGTCTCGTTGGGACGCACCTCGCAGCCCCATGTGTCGGCTGCGAGCGCCGCGAGCTCGGTGCGCTGGATCCATTCCAGCGTCTCGAACGAGAAGCCCGGCGCGTCACCGCCGGGATAGCCGTCCCAGCTTCCCGCCGCGAGCTTCGCCTCCATCTGGCCGGTGCGCACGACGACGAAGTCCCCGCGCCGCACGTCGATTTTTTGCTTCCTTGCCGTTTCATCCAGATGCGCGCTTTTGATGGCGAAGCCGTCCGGCAAGATGTCCATTCCGAGGGCGCGCGGCACGTCGAGGAATACGCCGCGGCCGACCATCTTGTTCTTCGTCTTCTCGATGCCGCATTTCTGCGCGCCGGCCGAGGTGACTTCGCGGCAGTCGTAGCCGTTCCACATGTTGTTCTCGTAGAACACATGGCCGAGGCCGTCCCACTGCGTTCCGCACTGCAGCGGCATCACCACCATGTCGTCCGCCGCGCGGATGCCGCGCTTGTCGAGAACCCCCGAATACGCGTCGGTGCCGGTGCGCAGCATCGTATGGAGCGGGTTGATGCGTCCGAGCGCCGGGTACTTGCTCTTCGCGCCCTGCGGGCCGTTGTTGTCGAAGTTGAGCGCGAGCGAGATGACCTTGCCCTTGCGCACCAGACGCGCCGCGGCGACGATGTCTTCCGGGCGCGTGTGGTTCAGCGTGCCGATCTCGTCGTCGGGTCCCCAGCGGCCCCAGTTCTTGTACTTCTCGGCCGCTCTCCTAAGGTCGTCTCGGGTAAGCTTGCGCTCGGTCATGGTCTGGCGCTCTGCGAGGGGGAAGCGGATAGCGTATCAGGCAGCGGCGATCCTGGCCGCGGTGCTGGTGGCGTGGTTTCTCATTTCGAACACCATGGCCAACCTGGAGGAGCGCCGCATCGCGAGCGGCTTCGGCTTCCTCGGGCGCGAGTCGGGCTTCGAGATCGGCGAGACGGTGTTCATGCGCTACAGCGCTTCCGACAGCTATGCGCGCGCGCTGGTCGTCGGCCTGACCAATACGCTCGCGGTGTCGATCATCGGTGTCGGCATCGCGAGCGTGCTCGGTACCTTCATCGGCCTTTCCAGGCTGTCGCGCAACTTCCTCCTGCGCAACGCCGCCGCGGCGTACGTGGAGTTCATGCGCAACGTGCCGCTCCTCGTGCAGCTCTTCTTCTGGTACGCGGTGATCACCGAAGGCATGCCCGGCCCGCGCGAGGCGCTTTCGCCGTTCCCGGGCTTTTTCATCTCGAACCGCGGCATCTTCTTTCCGACCTTCTCGGGCGTGCCCGAGCTGCAGGGCTTCAATTTCGCCGGCGGCGGCGCGATCAGTCCCGAGTTCGCGGCGCTGCTCATCGGACTCGCGACCTATACCGCCGCGTTCATCGCCGAGATCGTGCGCGCCGGGGTGCTCGCGGTGCATCGCGGGCAGACGGAAGCGGCACGCGCGCTCGGCCTCTCGCGCGCGCAGACGACGCGCCTCATCGTCCTGCCGCAGGCGCTGCGCGTCATCGTGCCGCCGCTCACCAGCCAGTACCTCAACCTCACCAAGAACAGCTCGCTCGCCGTGGCGATCGGTTATCCAGACCTCGTCTCGATCGCGAACACCACGATGAACCAGACCGGGCAGGCGATCGAGGGCATCGCCATCATCATGGCGGTGTACCTGACGATCAGCCTGTCGATCTCGGCGCTGATGAACTGGTATAACGCGCGCATCGCGCTGAAAGGGGCCCGGCGGTGAGGTGGCTGCGCGAGAACCTGTTCGGGAGCTGGGCGAGCACCGCGTTCACGCTGGTGCTGCTTTACCTGCTGTGGAAAGGCGTGCCGCCGATCATCGACTGGGCGTTCCTCGACGCGGTCTGGCGCCCCGACGCCAAGGCCTGCCGCGCCGCCGA
>JAICPQ010000289.1 GCA_025929745.1 Burkholderiales bacterium
CGTCCCCGTAGCGCCGGGGACTGAATCGCTCAACGTCGCTGCGGCGGTCGCCGTGTGCCTCTACGAGGCGAGTCGGCAATTCGCACCCTGACCCCGATTAGTAGATCTGTCGCTTGATGTGCAGCTCGCGAAGGATCGTGGTGGCGATCTCTTCGATCGATTTGGAGGTCGAGTTGATGGAGCGCACGCCATCGCGGCGCATAAGGTCTTCGGCCGCCTGGACTTCGAAGCGGCAGTTGTCGAGGTCGGCGTAGCGGCTGCCCGGGCGGCGTTCCTTGCGGATTTCGTGCAGGCGTTCGGGGGCGATGGTGAGGCCGTACAGGCGCGTTTTGTCGCCGCGCAGCGCTTCCGGCAGCTTCATGCGGTGGAAGTCCTCGGGGATGAGTGGGTAGTTCGCGGCCTTTACGCCGAATTGCATTGCCAGGTATAGGCTGGTTGGCGTCTTGCCGCTGCGCGACACGCCGATCAGGATCACGTCCGCCATGCCAAGCTCACGGTGCGAGGCGCCGTCGTCGTGCGCCATGGCAAAGTTGATCGCCTCTATGCGCTGCTGGTACTCCTTCTTGTCCATGGCGCTGTGCGAGCGCCCGATCGTATGACTCGACTTGACGCCGAGACCGGCTTCCAACGGATCGATGAAGCTTTCGAAGAAGTCGATGAAAAGCGCGTCGGCGCGGCGCACGACCGCGCGCACGTCGTTGTTGACGAGAGTCGAGAACACGATCGGCTTGCCGCCGTTGCCGCCTTCGCCCTTGATGCGCGCGAGGCACTCCTCGGCTTTTTCCGCCGAATCGACGAACGGCAGGGTGACCTGGTTGAACTCCACGCCTTCGAACTGCGTCAACAGGCTGTGGCCGAGCATCTGCGCCGTGATGCCGGTGCCGTCGGAGACGAAGAACACGGTTCGGCGTTCGCTCATACCGCATAAAATACCGAACAATGCGCGTAGCGTGGCTTAAAGATTTACGCATGGCCGACGTCGAGCAGGTCGGCGGCAAGAACGCTTCGCTCGGCGAGATGATCAGCAACCTCGCCGCCGCCGGCATCCGCGTGCCGGGCGGTTTCGCGACCACCGCACAGGCTTACCGCGAGTTTCTCGGCGAGCTTGGCCCGCGCATCGACGAGCGCTTGCGCGCGCTCAATCCCGAAGATGTGGACGCGCTCGCGAAGTGCGGCGCGGAGGTGCGCTCCTGGATTCTCAAGCAGGCCTTCCCGGTCGCGCTTGAGCAAGAGATACGTGCTAAATATCAAGAGCTTACGGAGAACACTTCAAGCGATGCCTCGTTCGCCGTGCGCTCCTCGGCGACGGCCGAGGATCTGCCCGATGCGTCCTTCGCCGGCCAGCAGGAAACGTTTCTCAACATCCGCGGCGCCGACAACGTGCTTGAGGCGATCCGCCATGTGTACGCCTCGCTCTATAACGACCGGGCGATCTCCTACCGCGCGCACCACGGATTCGATCACTCGAGCGTCGCGCTTTCCGCGGCGGTCCAGCAGATGGTGCGAAGCGACCTCGGTGCAAGCGGCGTCATGTTCACGCTCGACACGGAGTCCGGCTTCCGCGACGTGGTATTCATCACTTCGTCGTACGGTCTTGGCGAGCTTCTCGTGCAGGGCGCGGTGAATCCGGATGAGTTCTACGTGCACAAGCCGATGCTCGAGAAGGGCCGCCCGGCCATCGTGCGCCGCGCCCTTGGCTCGAAGCTCGAGAAGATGGTGTTCGGACGTTCCGACCAGGCCGGCAAGTCGACGAAGACCATCGACGTACCGGAAGCGGAGCGTCATGCCTTCTCCCTCAGCGACAAGGAAGTCTTGGAGCTCGCCCGATACGCCGTGGCGATCGAGCGCCATTACGCTCGCCCGATGGACATTGAATGGGGCAAGGACGGCACCGACGGCCGTCTATATGTGCTGCAGGCGCGGCCTGAAACCGTGAAGTCACGGAGCAGCCGCGAGGTCGAGGAGCGTTACGCCCTGAAGGGCAGCTCGCGCGTCCTCGTGCAGGGCAGGGCAATCGGCCACAAGATCGGCAGCGGCGCGGTGCGCCTAGTCCCGGACGCCTCGCACATGGGGCGCGTGAAGAAGGGTGACGTGCTGGTCACCGACATGACCGACCCGAACTGGGAGCCCGTCATGAAGCTTGCCGCCGCCATCGTCACGAACCGCGGCGGCCGCACCTGCCACGCGGCGATCATTGCGCGGGAGCTTGGCATCCCTGCTGTCGTAGGTTGCGGCGATGCCACCGGGCGCCTGAAAGACGGGCAGCCGGTCACCGTATCCTGTGCCGAAGGCGACACCGGCAACGTCTTCGACGGGCTGCTGCGCTTCGAGGTCTCGACGCGCGAGCGCGGCGA
>JAICPQ010000042.1 GCA_025929745.1 Burkholderiales bacterium
GCTTCCTGGAATGTCGGTACTTCCGGCGCGGCGCTGATGCGCTGCTTGCTCGTCACCGCAAGCGCGCGCATCTTTCCGGCCTTCACGTTGGCGATCGCGGAGGGCACGTCGACGACGCCGAGCGGAACCTGCCCGCCGAGCACGTCCGCCGATACCGGGCCGCTTCCCTTGTACGGCACCGCCTGCAGCTTGATCTGCGCCATCATGTTCAAGAGTTCACCTGCCAGATGCATGGTGGAGCCCTGGCCGCCGTGCCCATAGGCGAGATTGCCCGACCGGGCCTGCGCAATGACTTCCTTCAAAGTCGCAGGTTGCGAAGGATGCGCCACCAGGAAGAACGGAATCATCGCCAGCATTGAGATCGGCGCGAGGTCCTTCTCCGGATGAAACGGCATGGAAGGGTAGATGTGAATGTTCGTCGTGAGCGCGCCCGCGGCCGCGAGGCCGATCGTCGTGCCGTCCGGCGCCGACTTCGCCACCGCGTCGACGCCGATCATGCCGCCCGCGCCGGCGCGGTTCTCCACGACGACCGGCTGGCCGAGCCTTTCGCTCATGCGCGGCGCGATGGCGCGCGAGATGAGGTCCGCGCTGCCGCCCGGCGGGAAGCTCACGATGAAGCGGATCGGCTTGGAGGGGTAGGGCTGCGCAACCGCGCAACTCACCCAGAAGAGAAGCAGCGAGAACCAGCGCACGCTAGTCCTCGCCAATCGAGTTCTCGAGGATGCCGACCTTATCGATCTCGACTTCCACCTTGTCGCCCGGCTTCATCCAGATCGGCGGATTGCGCCGCGCGCCGACGCCGCCCGGCGTGCCGGTGACGATTACGTCGCCGGGTACGAGCGTGGTCCACGCCGAGACGTATTCGATGATTTTGGGAATCTTGAAGATCATCTGCTCGGTGGTGGCATGCTGCATGCGCTCGCCGTTCAGGCGGCAAGAGAGCGTCATCTTGGTGCCGGGCGGGATTTCGTCGGCGGTCACCATCCATGGGCCGAAGCCGCCGGTGCGCGCGAAGTTCTTGCCCGCGGTCCACTGGATGGTGTGGCGCTGCCAGTCGCGCACCGAGCCGTCGTTGTAGCAGCTGTAACCGGCGATGTGGCTCCACGCCTTGTCCTGCGAAATGCGGCGACCGGTCCTGCCGATGATGACGGCGATCTCCGCTTCGTAGTCCAGATTGTTCGATTCGCGCGGACGCAGGATCGGCTGGCGGTGCCCCACCTGGGATTCCGGCAGGCGTATGAAGATCGCGGGCTGCTCGGTGTTGTCGCGCCCCGTTTCGACGACGTGTTCCTGGTAGTTGAGACCGACGCACAGGATCTTGTCCGGATTCGGAATCACCGGCAGCCAGGTGATATCGGACTCCTTGTAGTCGGGCGTTTCGTTCAGGTGCTTCACGGCGTCGGCGAACCCGTTTCCCGCGATGAGCGATTTCAGGTCGGGATACTGGTTGCCGAGATAGCGGCGCAGATCGACAATTCCCTTGCCGGTGATGACGCCGTAGCTAGGGCCCTGCGCAGTCTTGAAAGTAGCGAGCTTCATAGAGCGATGACCTCGGTTCCGGAGTTGTCCTTCAGCCACATGGGGATCTATGTGACCGACCCCGCGCGGATGGAGGATTTTTACACACGCGTGCTTGGTTTCGCCGTCACCGATCGGGGAAAACTCGAAACGCCGCGAGGTGCGGTCGACCTCGTGTTCCTGAGTCGTGACGCGCGCGAGCACCACCAGATCGTGCTCGCCTCGGGCCGGCCGGCCGGCGGCGGCTTCAATCCGATCAACCAGATCTCGTTCCGTGTGGCCGATCTCGCCGGCTTGCGCGAGATGCACCGGCGCGTGGAGAACGAGGGCGTACGCGAGCTCTATCCGGTTTCGCACGGCAATGCGCTCTCGGTTTACTTTCTCGATCCCGAAAGCAACCGCATCGAGCTTTTCATCGACACGCCCTGGTACGTCGAGCAGCCGGTGCGCGTGCCGCTAGACCTCTCGCTCCCCGACGCGGAGCTATGGGTGTGGGTGGAGCGCGACGCTCGCGGGCGACCGGGGTTCAAACCGGTGGAAGAGTGGCGAGCTGAATTCCGCGTCTAAACAACCGCGATGGCGCTCATCGCGACCAGGAACTCCCGCGACGCGAGGTTGCTGACCTCAACCACGGTGGACGCCGGCGGCGGCAAGCCGAAGAGCGACTGGCGCACTTTGTTGACGCGGTCGCTGTCGCCCATGTTGCGCAAGTAGACGTCGACGCGGCAGATGTCGGCCATGGTGCCGCCGGCGGCTTCGATGGCCGACCTGATGTTCTCGCACACCTGGCGCGTCTGCTCTTCGACATCGCCGATGCCGGCGATCTTGCCGTCGGCGCGGCGCGCGGTCATGAGCGAGATGAAGACCAGGACGCCTCTCGCCGGCACTGCAACCGCATGCGAGTAATGCGCGCTGAGGTCGACCAGCTTGTTGGTTTTGATCTGCTGCCGTGGCATTGGCGGGGCTAGGTTACACTGCGGGGCGAGTTTGTGAATGAATCCGTTCGTTTACAACGCGCCGGCCATGCGAGTGGTGTTCGGCGCCGGCTCGGTCGCCGAGCTTGCGAAAGAGGTCGATCGCCTGGGCGCGAAAAGAGCGCTGCTGCTCGCGACGCCGGGGCGCACCGCCATGGTGAAGAGCGTCGCCGACCCTCTCGGCATCCGGGTGGCGGGCGTTTTCGACCGCGTGGTCATGCACACGCCGCTCCAGCTCGCCGAGGAGGCGCGTAGGCTCGCGGCTTCCGTGCAGGCCGACTGCTGTGTGGTCGTCGGCGGCGGATCGACGATCGGCTTCGGCAAGGCGATCGCGCTCACCTCGGCCCTGCCGCTCCTCGCCGTGCCGACCACGTATTCCGGCTCGGAGATGACCACGATTTGGGGAATCAGCGAGGGCGGCGCCAAAAAGACCGGCCGCGATCCCAAGGTCCTCCCAAAGACGGTGATCTACGATCCGGCGCTCACCCTCGATCTTCCGCCGCACGTGTCGGCGGCAAGCGGGATGAACGCCATGGCGCATTGCGTGGAAGCGCTTTACGCGCACGACGGCAATCCGATCGTCTCGATGATGGCGGAAGAAGGCATTCGCGCGCTCGCTTGCGCGCTGCCGCGCGTGATGGAGAATCCCAAGGACATCGACGCGCGATCCGACGCGCTCTACGGCGCCTGGCTGGCCGGCTGCACGATCAGCACGACGAGCATCGCGCTCCATCACAAGCTCTGCCACGTGCTCGGCGGCTCGTTCAATCTGCCGCATGCCGAGACGCACTCGATCGTGCTGCCGCACGCGGTGCGCTACAACGAGTCGGCCGCCGAGGCGATGCGCCGCATCGAGCGCGCGCTCGGCAAGCGCGATGCGGCCGCCGCGATCTATGACCTCGAGAAGAAGCTTCGCCTGCCGCTCCGCCTCGCGGATATCGGCATGAAGGAGCAGGACCTCGAGCGCGCCGCGCGCATCGCCGCCGATGCGCCTTATCCGAATCCACGCAAGGTCGAGTACGCGCCAGTGCTCGAGCTCCTGCGCCACGCCTATGAGGGAGTGCGCCCGTGATCGCTGTTATTTTTGAATTCACCGCCGCCGAAGGACGCTTTCCCGACTACAAGGCGCTCGCCGAGGGCCTGAGCGACGAAGTGCGCAAGGTCGACGGCTTCCTGTCGATCGAGCGCTTCCAGAGTATCAGCGATCCGACGCGCTTTGTTTCGCTTTCCTTCTGGCGTGACGAGGAAGCGGTGCGCAAGTGGCGCAACCTGCAGAAGCACCGCGAGGCGCAGGCGAAGGGGAGGGGCGGGATTTTCAGCGAATACCGTCTGCGCGTATGCACGGTGCTGCGCGACTACACGAAGCGCAGCCGGGGCGAGGCGCCGCCTGACAGCGTTGCTCTGCACGGCTAATTAGAGCTTCGGCGTCCTGATCGGCCGCGCAGTTTCGAAAGCCCGCGCCGCACGCAGGACGAGGCCGTCGGCGTAGCGCGGGCCGACAAGGTGCAGGCCGACGGGCAGGCCGGCCTTCGTGAAGCCGCAAGGGATCGACGCCGCCGGCTGCTGGGTCAGGTTGAACGGGAAGCTAAACGGCGTCCAGTCGGTCCAGCGGCTCTGCAGCATCTCGTCGGCGACTTCCTTGCCGGCGTCGAACGCCGCGATGGAAAGCGTCGGCGTGACGAGCAGGTCGTAATCGCGGTGGAAGAGGTTCATGTGCGTGCCGAGCAAGCCGCGCTTCAGTTGCGCTTCGAGCACTTCGTGCGCCGTCACCTTCGCGCCCTGTTCCGCCATCGCGACGAGCCCGGGATCGAGGAGCTTTTGCTTCTCGTTCGGCAGCGTCTTGAGGAGAAAGGCGGCGCCCGAGAACCAGTGCGCCATGAAGATGGGCGCGGGGTCTTCGAACCCCGGGTTGTTTTCCTCGACCTTCGCACCGAGATCCTGGAACACGCGTACCGCGTTCTTGACGATGGCGGCGACCTCGGGGTCCACCTTTGCGTAGCCCAGGTTCGGCGAATAGGCGATGCGCAGGTCGGCGATGCCCTGATCGAGGGCCATGCGCCAATCGCGCGGGTCGTGCGGCAGCGCGTGCCAATCGCGCGCGTCGGGAAGCGCGAGCACGTTCAGCATGAGCGCCGCATCGGCGACGCTGCGCGTCATCGGGCCCACATGCGCGACGGTGCCGAAGGGTGAGAGCGGCCACGCGGGCACGCGGCCGAAAGAGGGCTTGATGCCGAAGATCCCCGTGAAGCCGCACGGGATGCGGATCGAGCCGCCGCCGTCCGTGCCGACCGCCAGCGGCGCCATGCCGGCGGCGACCGCGGCCGCCGCGCCGCCGGAGGAGCCGCCCGGCGTCTTTGCCTTGTTCCAGGGATTGCGTGTGACGCCGGTGAGGGGGCTGTCGGTCACGCCCTTCCAGCCGAACTCCGGTGTGGTGGTCTTGCCGACGATGACCGCGCCATGCTCGCGCAGCCGCGCGGTCGCCGGCGCATCGTCGTTCCACGGACCCTTGGGGTCGATGGTCCTCGAGCCGCGCAGCGTCGGCCAACCCTTCGTGAGGATCAGGTCCTTGATCGACACGGGCACGCCGTCGAGCAGGCCCTTCGCCTGCCCGCTCATCCAGCGCGCCTCGGACGCTTTCGCCTGTTCGATCGCCTCATCCGCGGCGACGAGGATGAAAGCATTGAAAACCGGATTGAAGCGCTCGATGCGCTCGAGCACCGCGCGCGTGACGTCGACGGGCGACAGCGTTCGCTTGCGAAAAGCCTCCACCAGCTCGCTCGCGGTGAGCGCGCAGAGGTCCTGGCTCATCGATTGAGCGCCTTCGCGCGCCAGAGCGGCCAGGCGCGTTTGTAGTCCTGTACCGGCGCGGAGGCTTTCACCTCCGCCGCATCGAGGTAGGTGATCTCGTTGGAGAGCAAGAGCGCCTGCATCTGCATGCGCGCGCTTGCCTCGAGGTAGATGCTGCGACCCACGGCGCGCGGCAGGTTCTCGCCGGTGACCACCGACCCATGGCCGCGCATCAGCGCGGCCGGCTTCTTCCCCAGCGTCTTCGCGAGCGCGACGCCCAGCTTCGCATCGCGCACCAGGAGGTCGGAGCCCTTCTTCACCTTGCGGATCTCGAAGTTGGGCAAACCGTCGCCGATGAACGCGGCCATGTGGAAGAGCGCGCGCATCTGGACGCCCGTCACGCTGAACGGAATAACCGATGGTGAATGGTTGTGCACGACCGACATCACGTCCGGCCGCGAGCGGTAGACCTCGCTATGGATGAAGCGCTCAGTGACCGAATCGCGGCCGCGCGCATCGACCGCGTTGCCGTCGAGGTCGTACTCGAGAATGTCGGCGCGCTCCACCGTTTCAGGCGCGATCGCGCGCGCAAGAAAAAAGCGTTTCGGGTTCTCGGGATGGCGAATGCTGACGTGTCCGTAGGCGTCAATCACGCCGTGCTCGGCAAGAATGCGGTTGGCGGCGACGAGGTCGTCGAGAAGTTCCTGATCCTGAAGTTGCAGGTCCATGATTGGCGGCGAAGTGTCGCGCAGGAACAGCGCTTGCGGCAAGCCCGCCATGGACGATGACGATATCAAGCTCGACCGGCCGAGCAGGCCGGGCCGCGCCTGGGCGATATCCGGCAGCACCTGATCGGCGGCTTTACTGCTGCCGGTCCGACTTCTTAGTCCGCTTTTATGCCCGTCGCGTTTACCACGCGGGCCCAGCGGGTGAGCTCGCGCCCGAGGAGTTCGCCCAGCCCCTCAGGTGGCCCGCCTGCGACGGCCATTCCCTGCTTTTCGATCGCGCTGCGCACGGCGGCGTCGTTGAGCAGCAAGTTGAGCTCGGCGTTGATCTTCGCAACGACCGGCGCGGTGGTGCCGGCGGGCGCGAAGATTCCATACCAGGTCTCGACCTCGAGCTCGCGCAATCCGTGCTCCGCGAGAGTCGGCACGTCCGGAAGGGCGCTCGTGCGCTCGGCGCTCATCACGCCGAGCGCGCGCAGCTTGCCCGAGCGCACATGCGGCTGCACGGTCTGCAGGCCGGCGATCGTGACCTGCACATGCCCGGCCACCACATCGGCGAGGGCGCCGGCCGAACCCTTGTAGGGTACGTGCACGATATCCATGCCGCTTTCGAGCTTGAGCAGCTCCATCGCGAGGTGTTGCGGTCCGCCGCTACCTGGAGACGAGTAGTGCAACTTTCCTGGCTCGCGTTTCGCGAGCTGCACCAGATCCGGAACACTGTGCGCCGCGAGCGCGGGATGCGCTACAACGAGGAGGGCACTCGTGGCGACAAGTGCGACGGGCGCGAAGCTCTTCACAGGGTCGAACGGCAGGCTCTTCGAGAGCGCCGGCGCGGTGCCGAAGGAGGTGGCCACGAAGAGCAACGTATGACCGTCGGGCGCGCTGCGCGCGACGAAGTCGGCGCCGATGTTCCCGGTCGCGCCCGCCTTGTTCTCCGTGACCACCGCGACTTTCCAGCGCTCGGCAAGCCGTGGGGCGAGCAGTCGCGCGAGAAGGTCGGCGCCGGTGCCTGGCGTGAACGGAACGATGAGGTGGACTGTGCGCGCGGGGAATTCCTGCGCGATGGCCAGGCTCGCCGCGCAGGCGAGAACGAGCGCGCCGAGCGCACGCATGCGGCTCATTATAATCAGCGCTCTTGACTGACGTTGTCATTGTCGGCGCGGGGCCGGTCGGGCTCGTCCTCGCGATCGACCTCGGCCAACGCGGCGTGCGCTGCACGCTAATCGAGCGCAAGCCCGCACCGCAGTTCCTGCCGAAGATGGAGCGCTGCAACGCGCGCACCATGGAGATCTTCCGCCGCATGGGGATCGCCGAGCGCGTGCGCGCCGCCGGTCTGCGTGCGGATGTGCCGATGGATGTCTTCATCATCCGCGCGATGAACCTGCCGCCGCTCGTGCACCATCGCTACCCGTCGGTAGGAGAGGCGCGGCGCGAGATCGACGCATGCGTCGACGCCTCAATGCCGCTCGAGCCGTATCAGCTCATTTCGCAGTACACGCTCGAGCCGCTCTTGAAGTCCGTCGCCGAGACGCTGCCCACCGTGACGGTGCGCTACGGATGCGAGTTTTTTTCGTGCACCCAGGACGCGAGCGGAGTCAAGACCGAAACGTCGCTGGGCGCCATCACATCGAAGTTTCTGGTCGGTTGTGACGGCGGCTCGAGCGCCGTACGCCAGCAACTCGGTATCGCGTTGAACGGCGAAGGCGATCTTCTTCGTCTTCGGCAGGGACTCTTCTACTGCGAGGAATTGTTCGACCGCATCCCGATCGGCAACGGCCCCGGGCACGGCCGCCACTATCACGTCGCCGATGAGCGCGCCAGCTTCCTCATCATGCAGGACTCGACCCGGCACTGGACGCTGCACGCGGTGCTCGACGACGACGCGGCGATGGCGCCGCAGTTCGAGAAAACGATCGGCGTGCCGGTGAAGTACGAGATGCTCTACGTGGGCGAGTGGAAGCAGAACCTGCTCCTCGCCGACCGTTTTGGCAAGGGCCGCGTGTTTCTCGCCGGCGACGCCGTGCATCTCGTGATCCCGACCGGCGGGCTTGGCATGAACGGCGGCGTGGGCGACGCGATGGATCTTGGCTGGAAGCTCGCCGCTACGCTGCAAGGGTGGGGCGGTCCAAGGTTGCTTGAGTCTTACGAGGTTGAGCGCCGCCAGGTCGGCGAGCGTAATGTCGCCGCCTCGCGGTATGCGTCGCTTGGCCGCCGCAAGTGGCGATCGCTCTGGCGCAACCTCGAAGAGCTCGCTGCGGTCGCTGAGGTCGAGCAGCGAAAATCGAACGAGATGGTCGGCGCCGAACTCGGCTATCGCTATGTGGGCTCGCCCATCATCGCTGACGAGCCCGACGGCCCCGAGCACGACTTCCGGCGCTATATCCCAAGCACCTGGCCCGGCGCGCGCCTTCCGCACTTGTGGCTCGAGGGCCACGTCGCCGCGCAGGACCTGATCGGAACGGGCTATACGCTTCTTCGGCTGGACGGTTCCCACGAAGCTACGGCGCTGGAACAATCGTTCCGCGCCTTGCGAGCGCCGCTGCAGGTGCTCGATATCGGCGATCGCAAAGCACGCGCACTTTACGGCCATGACCTCCTCCTGCTGCGCCCGGACCTGCACGTCGCATGGCGCGGCAACCGGCCGCCCGAGGACCCGCGCGCGCTCGCCAAGCTCGTGACCGGCAACAGATGAGACTCGCCATCGCGCTCCTGCTATGCGCCGGCGCGGCGTTTGCGCAGGAGGACCAGCGCGGCGCGCGCTTCAGTCTCGGCGCCGGCGTCATTCGCGCGCCGCTCTATCCCGGCTCTGACCGCTACGAGCCGCGCTTCATTCCCGTGGTGACCGTCAATTTCGGCCGCTTCTTTTTCGGCGGCGAGTCCGGCGGCACAGGCTTGCCCGGCGCCGGCGTCAACCTCGTGCGCGACCAGCACTGGCGCGCGGGCGTCGGCCTTGCCGTCGCGGGAGCGTTCCGCAAGCAGCGCGAGGAATCCGACGATCCCAGCCTGCGCGGTATGGGGGACATCGAGCGCGTGCTGCGCGGGCTGGCCTTCGTTGGGTACGAGCGCGACTGGTACGGGCTCTACGCCCGGCTGGCCACCGAAATGGCCGACAAGGATCAGGGCACGCTCGTTCTGCTCGACGCTTTGGTGCGCCGGCGCCTGGACGAGCGCCTCACCGTGAATATCGGCCCGGGAGTCACCTGGGCGGACAGCGAATACATGATGACCTTCTTCGGCGTCTCGGCCGAGCAGGCCGCGCGCTCCACGCTGCCGCAGTATCGGGCGCAAGCGGGCTTCTACGCCGTTCGTTTCGGCGCCGGCGGCAGTTATCGCATCGACCGCGACTGGCGCGCGATCGTGCGCGCGAGCGTTGCGCGCCTGGAAGGCGATGCCGCCGCAAGCCCGATCACCAGGGACCGAACGCAGTACACCGCTGGCATCCTCGCCGCCTACGAGTTTTAGGGCGCAAAACTTGCATACAGCGCGCACATGAGACGCGCCTTCTGGCTCTCATGCGCGGCCCTGCTTCTCGGCGCTTGCGCGGAAACCGCGCGCCTTCCGGATTCGGCTACGGTCGGGCCCGATCCCGCGCTGCCCGAGCCGACGCGGAGCATCGTCCCTACGGTGAAAATCGCGCCGGCCAAGGGCTGGCCCGAAGGTGTGACGCCGAAGGCGGCGGCCGGCATGCAGGTGAGCGCGTTCGCAAGGGACTTGCAGCATCCGCGCTGGGTCTATGTGCTGCCTAACGGCGACGTGCTGGTGGCCGAAACCAATGCGCCCCATCGGCCGGAAGAGGGAAAAGGCATCAAGGGCCGCGCCATGACGCATTTCATGAAGAAGGCGGGCGCAGCGGTGCCGAGCGCGAACCGCATTACGCTGCTACGCGACGCCGACGGCGACGGCGTGGCGGAGCTGCGCGAGGTGTTCCTTCAGGGCCTGACCTCGCCCTTCGGCATGGCGTTGGTCGGCAGCGACCTGTACGTCGCAAACACCGACGCGATCGTACGCTTCCCCTACGTGCAGGGGCAGACGCGCATCACGGCGGCCGGGATCAAGATCACCGAGCTGCCGGCGGGGCCGCGCAACCATCACTGGACGAAGAACCTGATCGCGAGTCCGGATGGCAGCAAGCTCTATGTCACCACCGGCTCCAACAGCAACGTCGCCGAGCACGGCATGCAGGAGGAGGAGGGGCGGGCCGCCATCTGGGAAGTGGATGCGAAGAGCGGCGCGTACCGCATTTTCGCTTCCGGCCTGCGCAATCCCAACGGGCTCGCCTGGGAGCCGAACACCGGCGCCCTGTGGACGGTGGTGAACGAACGCGACGAGCTCGGCAGCGATCTCGTTCCCGATTACCTCACTTCCGTGCGCGACGGCGCCTTCTACGGCTGGCCGTACAGCTACTTCGGTCAGCACGTCGACAAGCGCGTGCAGCCGCCACGCCCCGATCTCGTCGCCAAGGCGATCAAACCCGACTACGCGCTCGGCAATCATGTCGCTCCGCTCGGACTGGCAATGAGTGGCGAGGGCGCATTCGTCGGGCAGCACGGCTCCTGGAACCGGCGTCCGCCGAGCGGCTACAACGTCGTGTTCATCCGCTTCGCGGACGGCAAACCGATCGGCGCGCCGCACGAAATTCTTGGCGGCTTTCTTAGCCCCGAAGGGAACGCGTACGGTCGCCCTGTAGGCGTAGCGATCGACGAGCGCGGCGGTCTCCTCGTCGCCGACGATGTCGGCAACACGGTCTGGCGCGTAACCGTGGCACGCTGACGTAAACTTGCAGCCTGAGGAGGCTGCAATGTTCCTGATGAATTGCTGGTACGTCGCGGCGTGGGACCACGAGCTCATCGACGGCAAGCTGCTCGCGCGCACGATCCTGGAGAAGCCGGTGCTCATCTATCGCGGCAACAGCGGACGCGTGGTCGCGCTCGACAACCGCTGCTGTCATCGCGGCGCGTGGCTCTCGAACGGCCGGCGCGAGGGCGATGACATCCGCTGCATGTACCACGGCCTCAAGTTCGACCCGACGGGAAAGTGCGTCCAGATCCCGGGCCAGGAAAACATTCCGCCGAAGCTCGGCGTGCGCAGCTACCCGGTGGTCGAGCGCCAGCATCTCATCTGGATCTGGATGGGCGAGGCGGCGAGGGCCGATCCCGCGCTCATTCCAAGCTTCACCTATTTGAGCGATCCCGGCTGGCGCGGCAAGCCGGACTACATGCACTACAAAGCGAACTATCTGCTAATCGTCGACAACCTCTCCGACTTCGCGCATCTCGCTTTCGTGCATACGCGCACGCTCGGCGGTTCGGAGGAGTACGCGTACAAGTCGAAGCCCACCGCCATCGAGCGCCTGCCCGACGGCTTCCGCGTCGAGCGCTGGCACATGAACGCTGATTCGCCGCCGTTCCACAAGAAGGTGGTGCGCGACGCGGGCAAAGTCGACCGCCGCAACATCGCGCGCATGTACGTGCCCGGCATCTTCTTCATGGAGACACTGTTTTCGCCGGCCGGCGCGGGCGCCGAGAAAGGCAACCTGCAGGACGCGAAGCAGTATCGCAACTGCCAGTTCTTCACGCCGGAGACGAAACGCTCGACGCATTTCTTCTGGGACTACCTGCACGACTACGAGCTGCAAGATCCGACCATCGCGCTCTCGTTGAACAACAGCATGATCGAGGGGTTCCTCGAGGACAAGTTCATCATCGAAGGCCAGCAGGAGATGCTCGACGCCGATGCAGACTTCAAGATGAATGCGATCGTCGCCGACGCGCCGCTCGCCCACTTCCGCCGCACGTTGGCGAAGCTGATCGACGCGGAGCGGGGGCAGTCGCAGGCCGCGGCCGCCTGACGAATTCGGGGTCAGGGTGACAATTGATCTTCGGCGGCGGTTAAGATGCCGACGATGGTGCGTAACGGCCTGAAGATTTTCATTGCGGTCGCGCTGAGCGCCTGCGCCGCCATGCAACCGCGCGACCCGGTTCAGGTCACAGTGGCAGGCCTCGAACCTTTACCCGCGGAAGGGCTGGAAGTTCGGATGCTGGTCAAGTTGAGGGTGCAGAATCCGAACGACGTGCCGATCGAATACAACGGCGTGTTCGTGAAGCTGGACGTGCTGGACCAGTCATTCGCGACGGGGGTGAGCGACGAGCGCGGCAGCGTTCCGCGCTTTGGCGAGTCGGTCATCAGCGTGCCGATCACAGTTTCGATGCTGCGCATCGCGGCCCAGGGTGTCGGCCTGCTCGGCGGCGGGTCCCGCGACAAGGTGACCTACTCCCTGGAAGGCAAGCTCGGCGGTTCCGGCTTTTCCTCGACGAGATTTCAGGCGCAAGGCCAGTTGACGCTGCCGGGCACGAGCGCTCCCCGTCGACGCCGTCGGGGGGTCGAGCCGCGGCCATGTACTGGGCGGCGCCCCTTGGAGACAAGCAACCGTCGAGTCTGCAGACCGTCTTCGCGAACAGCATGCTTAATTGCTTGGTCTCGAGCGCGGGTATCTGAGTGAGACGTAGCAGTTCAGCCTATCGGATAACGTCATGGCAAAAATATTCCTTGCTCTAATCCTCGTTGCAGCCACGCCGCTCGCGGCGCAGGAGTACCCCAACCGCCCGATCCGCCTCATCACACCCGCAGCGCAGGGCGGCACGACCGACCTCCTTGCGCGCGTCTTCGGCCAGAAGCTCGCCGAGTCGTGGGGCCAGCAGGTGCTGGTCGACAATCGCGCGAGCGCGGCGGGCGTGATCGCCGGGCAGCTCACGACGCAGGCCGCGCCGGACGGCTACACGCTTCTTCTCGCGTACCACCAGCACACCGTGAACGCGGCGCTGAATCCGAAGCTGCCGTATCACCCGGTGAACGACTTCACGCCGATCACGCAGCTCACCTCGGCGGGACTCATGCTCGTGGTCAATCCATCCACGCCGGTGACCAACCTCGCCGAGTTCATGCAGTGGACCAAGAACTTTCAGGGCGCGCTCAATTTCGGCTCGGCCGGCATCGGCAGCGGCGGCCATCTCGCCGGCGAGCTCTTCAAGCTCATGGCGGGCGTCAAGGCTGAGCACATCCCGTATAAGGGCGCGGGACCCGCGATGGCTGACCTCATTGCCGGCCAGTACCACTTCAACTTCTCCGGCCTGCAGGGCTCGCAAGTCCAGGTGCGCGCCGGTCGTTTACGCGCCATAGCGGTTACTACCCCGAAGCGGCTCCCGTCGAATCCTGAATTGCCGGCAATGGCAGAGGTGCTGCCTGGATTCGAAGTGGTCGGCTGGTACGGTGTAATCGGACCGGCGAA
>JAICPQ010000153.1 GCA_025929745.1 Burkholderiales bacterium
GGCGCGATGTTCACCGGGCGGCGCATTTCGCGCACCACGGCGAAGAGTCTCTTCTCGAGATACGGCATACCGACGTAGCCCAGCATGATCGGGCGCTGCGTCGTGGGCGAGACCGTGCCGCTTGTCACCACCCCGGCTTCGCCGTTCTCCGCATCGACGATCGGGCTGTCGTGGCGAATCGGCGCTGCGTCGGTGCCGACGAGCCCGACCAGTTTCTTCGCCTGGCGCTGAACCGCGTCAGCGCCTGGAAAACCGCCGGCCTTCCCTCCGCCGGGACGTCGGGAGCGCGCGATCGCCCAGCCGAGGCTCGCTTCCGCGGGCGTCGTGTTCACGTCCATGTCCTGGCCATAGAGATGCAGTCCCGCTTCGAGCCGCAACGTGTCGCGCGCGCCGAGGCCGATCGGCTTGACCGCAGCGTTCTTCAGCAGATCGCGCGCGAGGGGCTCGGCGTCATCGAGCGGAACCGAGATCTCGTAGCCATCTTCGCCGGTGTAGCCGGAGCGGGAGACCAGCCAGTCGCCGAACGTCCCGGCCTGCATGAAACCGAGCGTGCGTGCCCCGGGTTTTACCTCTGAAAAGACGTTTTCGGCTTCCGGACCCTGGAGCGCGATGAGCGCACGGTCGAGGAGCTCGAACGAAAGCTTCGGAGCGTACTCGCGCAAGAGCGCCAGGTCCTTGTCCCGGCCGCTCGCATTCACGACGATGCGCACCTCGTCCGCGAGGCGCGTCACCATCAGGTCGTCCTCGATGCCGCCGCGGTCGTTCAGAAGCAGCGAGTAGCGCTGCGCGCCTACCGGCCAGCCGTCGAAGTCGAGGGGGAGCGCGCGCTCGAGCGCGCGGTGCAGGTCCGGGCCGGTGACGCGCACCTGGCCCATGTGCGACACGTCGAAAAGACCCGCGTGGGCGCGCGTGTGCAGGTGCTCGGCGCGCAGCCCCTCGCGGTACTGGATCGGCATGTCATAGCCGGCGAAGGCCGTGAAGCGCGCGCCGAGCTCGGCATGCAGCGCGTGCAGGGCGGTGCGCTCATTCGGCATACGCTTCGATCGGCGGACAGGTGCACACCAGGTTGCGGTCGCCGGCGACGTTGTCGATGCGCTTGACCGGCGGCCAGTATTTCGCGCCGCGCAGCCACGGCTTCGGGTACGCCGCATCCTCGCGGCTGTAGCCGTGCTTCCAGTCGCCGGCGAGCTCGAGCGCGGTGTGCGGGGCGTTCTTCACCGGGTTGTCGACGCGGTCCCAGCGCCCGGCGCGGATTCTCTCCAGCTCGCCATGGATCGCGATCATCGCGTCGCAGAAGCGGTCGAGCTCGTCCTTCGATTCGCTCTCGGTCGGCTCGACCATGAGCGTGTCGGCGACCGGGAAGGCGAGGGTCGGGGCGTGGAAGCCGTAATCCATCAGACGCTTCGCCACGTCCTCGGCGGTCACACCGCAGGTCTCTTTCAGCTTGCGCAGGTCGAGGATGCACTCGTGCGCCACGCGGCCGCGCGTGCCGGTGTAGAGCACGGGGAAGTAGCGCTTGAGACGCGCGGCAATGTAATTGGCGTTCAGGATCGCGACCTCGGTCGCCGCTCGAATGCCGGGCGCGCCCATCATCCGGATATACATCCAAGAGATCGGCAGGATGAGCGCGCTGCCGTACGGCGCGGCGGAAACCGGGCCGGTGCGGTCGGGGAGGAAATCCTTCAGGTGTGCGGCGACCGCGATCGGCCCCATGCCGGGTCCGCCGCCGCCATGCGGGATGCAGAAGGTCTTGTGCAGGTTGATGTGGCAGACATCGGCGCCGATCAGCGCCGGCTTCGCCAGGCCCGCCAGCGCGTTCATGTTCGCGCCGTCCATGTAAACCTGGCCGCCCGCGGCGTGCACCTGCTCGCAGATGCGCACGATCGCCTCCTCGAATACGCCGTGCGTCGAGGGGTAGGTGATCATCAGGGCGGCGATGCGGCTCTTGTGCTCGGCGATCTTGCGCTCGAGGTCCTCGGTGTCGACGTTCCCGTTCTCGTCGCATCCGACGACGACAATGCGCAGGCCCATCATCTGCGCGGTCGCCGGATTCGTGCCGTGCGCCGAGGCGGGGATGAGGCAGACGTCGCGCGCGCTTTCGCCACGCGAAGCGAGGTAGCTGCGGATGGCGAGGAGGCCGGCGTACTCGCCCTGCGCGCCGGAATTGGGTTGCAGCGACACCGCGGCGAATCCGGTGATCTCGGCCAGCATGCGCTCGAGCTCGGCCAGCATGTCGGCGTAGCCGCGTACCTGCTCTCGCGGCGCGAAGGGGTGCATCGCGGAGAAGCGCGGCCAGGACACCGGCGCGAGCTCGGCGGCGGCATTCAGCTTCATCGTGCACGAGCCAAGCGGAATCATCGAGTGGACGAGCGAGAGGTCGCGGTTCTCCATCCGCTTCAGGTACCGCATCATCTCGGTCTCGGTGTGGTAGCGGTTGAACACCGGGTGCGCGAGCACGCTGTCCGTCCGACGCAGCGCCGCCGGAATCGATTCGGGCTCCGTCGCCGAATTCCGCGGCGTCGTGCGCTTCCCAGTGAGTGCTTCGGCGACGTCTGTGACGTCGTCGAGCGAGGTGAGCTCGTCGAAGCTCACGCCGACGCGCTTTGCGTCGATGTAGCGCAAGTTGATGCGCTTTGCGGCGGCGCGCGCTTTCACCTCTTCAGCAGGCGCCGCGAACGTCAGCGTGTCGAAGAACTGCGTGCTTTCCGGCTTGACGAGGGATGCGAGCGCGCGCGCCATGTAGTTGGCGCGCAGCGCGATTCGCTTCAGCCCCGTGGGTCCGTGGTAGACCGCGTAAAAGCCGGCCATGTTGGCAAGTAGCGCTTGCGCAGTGCAGATGTTGCTCGTCGCCTTGTCGCGGCGGATGTGCTGCTCGCGCGTTTGCAGCGCCATGCGCAGCGCCGGACGTCCCGCAGCGTCGACCGAGACGCCGATGATGCGCCCGGGCATCGAGCGCTTGAGCTCGTCCCGGCAAGCCATGAACGCGGCGTGCGGTCCGCCATAGCCCATCGGCACGCCGAAGCGCTGCGCCGAGCCGATCGCGATGTCGGCGCCCAGCGCGCCGGGTGAGCGCAGAAGGAGCAGGGCGAGCAGGTCGGTGCCCATGGATACAAGACCCTGGGCGGATTGGACCTTCTTGATGGCCTCTGAGAAGTCGCGCACGCGGCCGTAGGTGTCCGGGTATTGCAGGTGCGCTCCGAAAACCTTGTCCGCCTGGACGTCGTCACCGACGATGAGCTCGATGCCAAGCCACTTCGCGCGCGTGCGCATTACGCCTAGCACCTGGGGATGCACCGCTGCGTCGACGAAGAAGGCGCTCGCCTTGCTCTTAGCGCTCCTTCGAATCATCGCCATCGCTTCGGCGGCCGCGGTTCCCTCGTCGAGAAGCGAGGCATTCGCGACCGGCAGGCCGGTCAGGTCGATGACGAGCTGCTGGAAGTTGAGCAGGCCCTCCAGCCGACCCTGCGAGATCTCGGCCTGGTAGGGCGTGTAGGCGGTATACCAGCCAGGATTTTCGAGCACATTGCGCTGGATCACCGCGGGCGTGTGCGTGCCGTAGTAGCCCATGCCGATGAAGTTGCGCCAGAGCTCGTTCTTCGCGGCGTGCGCGCTGATCTCGGCGAGCGCCTCGTTCTCGGTCTTCGCTTCTCCAAGCGCGAGTGGCTCCTTCAGCAGGATGTCGTGCGGCACGACTTCGTGTACGAGCGCGTCGATGGACGCCGCGCCGACGCTCGCCAGCATCTCGCGCTGCGCGGATTCGCTCGGGCCGATGTGGCGGCGCGAGAAATTCGTCTTGTCGAGAAGCTCCTCGAGCGTCATACGCCGGCGGACTTGGCGTAGGCGTCGCGCGCGAGGAGGTTGTCGAGTTCCGAGCGGTTCGCGACCTTGATCTTGAAGAGCCAGCCTTCTTTATAGGGCGACTGGTTTACCCGCTCGGGATTGGAGGAGAGCCCGGTGTTCGATTCCAACACTTCGCCCGCGACCGGGGCGTAGACCTCGGACGCTGCCTTGGTCGACTCGACCACCGCGCAATTCCCGCCGCGGGTCACTTTAGTCCCGCTCTGCGGCAGCTCCACGTAAACGAGGTCGCCGAGCTGCTCGGCGGCGACCGCGGTGATTCCGACGGTGACCGTGCCGTCGCCGTTGTCGGCGACCCATTCGTGCGATTCGGTGTATTTCAGGTTTTCTGGAAGGTCCACGGCGTCTCCTGGAAGCATGACTCGATCCTGTCGGATCCGTTCACGCCCCCTCTGTCCGTTTGCCTGAGAAATTGGCGGCGAGTGCCGCGTGTTCCTTCGGCGAGGCCCTGTGGCCTTCTCTCCAGAGTGCTCAAGCCGCGCGCGGTCCTTTTGCCTGAGAGTTTGCGGGGACGGTTACCCCTTCGGCGCTGGCCGAGGCCAGTCTCTCCCGCGCGCTGCGTGCGAGCGTTTTGAATCTATCACAGGGGCGAAAGGCGTAGATGGAACGACTTCGGGCGCGTGAACGCCTCGAGGCCGAGACGCGACAGCGTGCAGCCGCGGCCGGAGTCCTTGACGCCGGTCCACGCGAGCGCGGGATCGAGATAGTCGCAGCGGTTCATGAACCAGGTGCCGGTGTCGACGCGCTCGCCAATGCGCAGCGCGGCCTCGGCGTCCTTGGTCCAGATCGAGGCGGTGAGGCCGTAGCGGCTGTCGTTCATGAGGCCGATCGCTTCGTCGTCGTCCTTCACTGCCTGGATGCCGACGACGGGGCCAAAGCTTTCTTCCGTCATCACCGCCATGCGGTGATCTACGTCAATCAGGACCTCGGGCGGGAGGTAGGGGGTCTTCGGCGTGTCTTTCAGCCGGAGGAGCGCTTTCGCCCCTTTCTTGACCGCCTGCTTGATCTGCGCGCGCACGTTCTCTGCGGCCTCGGTGCGCACGAGCGGGCCGAGGTTCGTTTCTTTCTCCAGCGGGTTGCCGAGCCGGTACTGGCGGGTGAGCTGGACGAAGCCGTCGACGAACGGCTGGTAAATCTTCTTGTGCACGTAGATCCGCTCAATGCCGCAGCACGACTGGCCGGAGTTGAAGTACGCCCCGTCCACCAGGTTCTCGACGGCGAAGTTGAGGTCCGCATCCGGCCGGACGTAAGCCGGGTCCTTGCCACCGAGCTCGAGACCGGTGCCGATGAACCGCGCGGCCGCGGCTTTCTGCACCGCCTGGCCGCCGGGGACTGAGCCCGTGAATGCGACGAAAGCGATACGCGGATCAGCGATGATGCCCGCGACCTGCGCGTGGTCCATATGCAGGAACTGGAATACCCCCGGCGGCAGGCCCACCGCCTTGAACGCCTCGGCGTAGCGCTCGGCGACGAGCGGCGTCTGCGCCGCCATCTTGAGGATGACGCTGTTGCCGGCGAGGAGCGCGGGCACCACGGCGTTCACCGAGGTGAGCCAGGGGTAGTTCCACGGCGCGATGACGAGCACCACGCCGAGCGGCTCGCGGCGGATGAAGCGCTGGAAGCCGTCTTTCTTTCCTACGTCGAGATCCTTGAGCGCCTCCTCGGCGATGTCGCACATGTAGAGCGCACGCTCGTGGAAGCCGCGCTTGAGCTCGCCGGGCGTCTGGCTCACCGGGCGTCCCATCTGCCAGGTGAGCTCGGTGGCGAGCTCGTCGGCGCGCGCCACGCACCATTCGGCCATGCGTCGGAGAATCGCGGCGCGATCGGCCACGGGCACCTGCTTCCATGTCTTCTGCGCCTTCTCCGCCATGAAGAGCGCGCGCTCGATCTCCGCGTTTGTCGCGAGCACGCGTTCGACGTAGACGGAGCCGTCGACTGGAGTGATGGTTTTTTGCCGCTTCATGGCCGTACTGCGGGGGACTCGAGCTTCATACCTCGAGCGCGCCACATCAAGTAGAGCTCGAGCTCGACGAGCTCGGGCGCGCCGGGCGCGTACTGCTGCGCGCGGATGCCGGTCAGGCAGTTGCGGAAGCGCCGGGCGAGCGAGCCCATGTTCTGCCACTCGAGGCGATAAATCGGATAGCCGGTCGGATGCGCCTGCGGGATCGGGTTGCCGGCGAGCTTCTTTCCCCAGTTGTCGTCGTGGCACTGGCTGCACGCGAGATCGAGCTGGCCTTGCCGGCGGAAGAAAAACGCCTTTCCGGCGTCGAGTTGCGGCTGTACGGGTTGAACGTCGATCGGCATGCCCTTGGACTGGCGCGCCACGTAGGCCGTAAGCGATAGGAGATCGCGGCTTTCGTACGCGAGCTGCGGCGCTTTGTGGCGCACCTGCTGCTCCAGGTTCACGAGCTTTCCATCCATCACCTTCGGATAGCGCGCGGCTACGCCGCGCATGCTCGCTTTCGCATCGCCATGGCAGCTCGCGCAGCCGAGCTTGCCCCACAGCGCTTCGCCATCGAGGAGCGAAAGCACGGCCGGGCCGGTGACCTCGTCGTCCTGCATGGCGCGCGTCTCGCGGCTCATGAAGTCGTAGCCCGACCGGCGCTCGGCTGGCGGAATCTCGGCGGCGACGGCAATGGGCACAAGGAAGACTGCGAGGACCGCCGCTTTCACACGACTTTGATCGTAGCGCTTTGCGTCGCCGAATAGCCGTTGTCGCCGGTCCAGCGGAATTCGAGCGTGCCGCTTTCCGTGGCGACGGTATTGAAAGTGATGAGCGGATTCGCCGCGATCGCCGGGTGCAGGTCGGCGCGGAAGATCTCGACGCCGTTGTACGTGCAGACCAGCGTGCGGATGATGTCTCGCGGGATCAGCTCGCCGAGCTGCGTGCGGCGGAAACCGGTCTCCATCGGGTGGCCGGCGAGGGTGCGGATCTCGATCACCTCGCCGCGCTTCGCCTCGGCCGGGACATTGACGACGACGCGCGCCATCAGATGAGTCCTTCCTCGAGGCAGGCCGAAAGCGTGACGATCAC
>JAICPQ010000139.1 GCA_025929745.1 Burkholderiales bacterium
ATGGAGCTCGGGCAGCGCGTCGGTCTCGCGCTCCTTCTCGTGATGATGGCCTTCGCCTTCTATAACGACCTGAATCGCCTTCTCACCGGTTAGATGCTTCGCAACACCGGCGTGATCGCCGCGGTGCTCGCCTTCTTCATCACCGTGGCGGCTGCCGGCGCCCTAGCCCAGGAATTCCAGCCGTTCGTCGTGAAGGACATCCGCGTGGAGGGCCTGCAGCGCACCGAGGCCGGCACGGTGTTCAGCTACCTGCCGATCAAGGTCGGGGAGACGATGAACGCGGAAAGGGCGCGCGCCGCGCTGCGCGCGCTGTACGCCACGGGTTTCTTCCAGGATGTGCGCCTGGAAGCCGAAGGCGACGTGCTCGTGGTGTTCGTGCGCGAGCGCCCGGCGATCGCGCAGATCGACTTTTCCGGCATGAAGGAGTTCGAGCCGGACAACGTGCGCAAGGTGCTGCGCGAGGTCGGGGTGGCCGAAGGGCGCATCTTCGACCGCGCGGTGCTCGACGCGGCCGAGCAGGAGCTCAAGCGCCAATACCTTTCGCGCGGCATGTACGCCGCGTCGGTACAGACCACTGTCACGCCGCTCGAGCGAAACCGCGTCGGCATCAATATCGCGGTGACCGAGGGGCCGGTCGCCAAGATCCGCGGCATCAACATCGTCGGCGCGCAGGCCTTCAGCGAGAGCGAGCTCCTCGGTCTTTTCGTCCTGCGCACGCCCGGCTGGCTCACGTGGTACACGCAGGCCGACCGCTATTCGCGCGAGCGCCTGGGCGCAGACCTCGAGACGCTGCGTTCCTTCTACCTCAACCGCGGCTACCTCGATTTCAGCCTGGATTCGACGCAGGTCTCGATCACGCCGGACCGGCGGGATATCTACATCACCATCAACATCGTCGAGGGGGAGACCTACACGGTGTCCGAAGTGACGCTCGCCGGGCAGACGCTGCTGCCGCGCGAGGAGCTGGAAAGCCTGATCGGGCTCAAGCCCGGCGACACGTTCTCGCGCGAGACGCTCGCCGCGAGCACCAAGGCGATCGCGGACCGGCTCGGCAACGAGGGCTATGCGTTCGCCAATGCCAACGCGATTCCGACCGTCGACAGGGAAAAGCGCACGGTGGCGTTCAGCATCGTTGTCGACCCCGGCCGCCGCGTGTACGTGCGCCGCATCGATGTCGCCGGCAACACGAAGACGCGCGACGAGGTCGTGCGGCGCGAGCTGCGCCAGCTGGAAGGCGCGTACTACGACGCCTCCAAGATCCAGCTTTCGCGCCGGCGCATCGATCGCACCAATTACTTCGGCGAAGTCACGGTGGAAACGGTGCCGGTCGAGGGCAGCGCCGACCAGGTGGACGTCGTTTACACCGTGAAGGAAAAGGCGACCGGCGCGCTCATGCTTGGCGTCGGCTTCTCGAGCATCGAGCGCATCGCGCTGTCGGCCTCGATCACGCAGTCGAACGTCTTCGGTACGGGGAAGTACCTCTCTGCGAACATCAACAGCGGGACGGTGAATCAGGTGTATTCGCTGTCTTACAACGACCCGTACTACACCGTCGACGGCGTGAGCCGCGGCTTCGACGTCTACAAGCGCGTTACCGACGCTTCCAACCTCGCAGTGGGCCCCTACAAGACCGACTCGCTCGGCGGCGGCATCAAGTTTGGCTATCCGGTGTCCGAGCAGGTATCGGTGGACTTCGGTGCCAACATCGAATCGGTCGACCTTGACATCTTCCCTACGAGCCCGCTCTCGTACATCAACTTCGTGAGGGACTTTGGCGATAAGTACACCTACGCCTCGGGCACGGTCGGCGTGGCGCGCGACAGCCGCGACAGCCTGATCCTGACCACAGCCGGGACGGTGCAACGCGCCTCGTTCGAGCTCGCCGGCGGCGACCTACAGTACTTCCGGTTCGGTTACCAGCACCAGTGGTACCGGCCTATGACTCGTCGCCTCACCTTGCACCTGGGCGGCGACCTCGGTTATGCCGGCGGGTACGGCGGCCAGCCGCTGCCTTTCTTCAAGAATTTCTTCGCCGGCGGCCCGGGTACGGTGCGCGGCTACCGACCGTTCTCGCTCGGCCCGCGCGACGAGCTGGGCAACACGACCGGCGGCGACCGCAAGATCACCGGCATCGCCGAGATCCTTTTCCCCATGCCGGGCGCCGAGCAGGACCGCTCGCTGCGCCTCGCTGCGTTCATCGACGGCGGGCAGGTGTACAACAATAAGGTCGACCTTGGCGAGCTGCGCTACGCCACCGGCATCGGCCTGTTCTGGTCTTCGCCGCTCGGCCCTCTGCGGCTGTCGTGGGCGCATCCGCTGAACGCGAAAGACGGGGATCAGAAGCAGCAGTTACAATTCACGTTCGGAACAGGGTTTTAATGAAGAACATCACCGTCGCCGCAGTTCTTGCCGCAGCGCCATTCTTGGCCGCCGCGCAGGCGACCGCGCCCGCTTCTCAGCCCGCTTCGCCGCCCTCGGGCAAATTCGGCTTCGTGCACACCGAGCGCATCCTGCGCGATTCTGCGCCGGCGATGCGTGCGCAGAAGAAGATCGAGGCCGAGTTCCAGAAGCGCGATCGCGAGCTCGCCGGCATCGCCGACCAGCTGAAGCGCATGCAGGCCGATCTCGACAAGGACGCGATGACCATGACCGAAAGCCAGCGCCGCACGAAGGAGCGCGAGTTCGGCGACCTCAACCGGGAGTTCCAGAGAAAGCAGCGCGAGTTCCGCGAGGACCTGAATCAGCGGCGCAACGAGGAGCTCGCGCAGGTCGTGGAGCAGGCAAACCGGGTGATCCGCGTGATCGCGGAGCAGGAGAAGTTCGACATCATCTTCCAGGAGATGCCGGCCTATGTCAGCCCGCGCATCGATATCACCGACAAGGTGATCAAGGCGCTGGAAGGCAAGCCCGCCGCGAAATGAGCGCATGCCGGGGCCGTTCACGCTCCAGCAGATCGCTCAGCGCCTCGGCGGCCGCGTCGTTGGTGAGTCCGGCATCCTGATCCGCCAGGTCGGCTCCCTCGAGCGCGCGACGCGCGAGCAGATTACTTTTCTTTCCAATAGCAAGCTCAAGGCGAAGCTCGCCGAAACACGCGCCAGTGCCGTCATCCTCGCGCCCGGGGACGAAAAGCTGACGGGCCTGCCGCGCATCGTGGCCGACAATCCCTACGCCTACTTCGCGCGCGTGTCGCAGCTCTTCAACCCGGTGGTCACGCAGTCGGGCATCCATCCATCGGCGGTGATCGCACCCAGCGCAAAGCTGGGCCGCAACGTGTCGCTGGGCGCCGGCTGCGTGGTCGGCGAGAACGTCGTCATTGGCGACGACTCCTGCCTTTATCCCCGGGTGGTTCTCTATCCCGGCTGCACGATTGGCGCGCGCGTGGTCATCCACGCCGGCGCGGTGATCGGCGCCGACGGCTTCGGTCTCGCGCCCGAAAACGGCCGCTGGGTGAAGATTCCGCAGATTGGCGCGGTGCGCATCGGCGACGACGTCGAGATCGGCGCCAATACCACGATCGACCGCGGCGCGCTTGACGACACGGTGATCGAGGAGGGCGTCAAGCTCGACAACCAGGTGCAGGTCGGCCACAACGTGCGCATCGGCGCGCACAGCGCAGTAGCCGGCTGCGTCGGCATCGCCGGCAGCGCGCGCATCGGAAGGCACGTCACCATCGGCGGCGCGGCCATGATCCAAGGGCACATTGAGATCGCCGACCACGTTCACGTGTCGGCGGGCACGCTCATCTCGCGCTCGCTCACCAAGCCTGGCACGTACACCGGCATCTACCCATTCGACGAGCACGACGCCTGGAAGCGCAATGCCGCTCGCCTGCGGCGCCTCGCCAAGGAGAAGAAGAATGCCTGAGCTCGATATCTACCAGGTCCTCAAGTACCTGCCGCAACGCTACCCGATCTTGATGATCGACAAGGTGAAGGAGCTCGATCCCGGCAAGCGCATCGTCGCGCTGAAGAACGTGTCGGCGAACGAGCCGCACTTCCAGGGCCATTTCCCCGGCCGGCCGATCATGCCGGGCGTGCTGATCCTGGAGGCGATGGCCCAAGCGGCCGGCGTGCTGGTTTTCAGCGCTGAGGGCGCGGCGCGGCCGGACGATCGGTCGGTCTATTACTACGTCGGCATCGACGACGCGCGATTCAAGAAGCCGGTGATCCCTGGCGACCAGCTCGAGCTCGAGGTCACATTCGAGCGCTCGCTACGCGGCATCGGCAAGTTCGGCTGCGTGGCGCGCGTCGGCGGCGGCGTGGTGGCCGAGGCGACGATCATGTGCTCGCTGCGCGCGGTCGACCCGTTATGAAGGAAGCGATCCACCCGAGCGCGCAGGTGCATCCGAGGGCGCAACTGGCGCCCGACGTCCAGGTCGGACCGTATTGCATCATCGGCGAGCACGTGACGGTCGGCGCCGGAACCTGGATCGGCTCCCACGTGGTGCTTGACGGGCACACGCGCATCGGCAGCCGCAACCGCATCTGGCATTTCACGTCGATCGGCGCACCGCCGCAGGACAAGAAGTACGCTGGTGAGCCGACCGGGGTGGAGATCGGCGACGGCAATACGATCCGCGAATACGTCACCATCAACCGTGGCACCGCCCAGGACGCCGGCGTGACGCGCGTGGGCAACGACAACTGGATCATGGCGTACGTGCACTTCGCGCATGATTGCGTCGTCGGCAACCATACCATCTTCGCCAATCTCGCCCAGATCGCCGGCCACGTAACCGTCGGCGATTGGGCGATCTTCGGCGGCTCCACGCTGGCGCATCAGTTCGTGCACATCGGCGCCCACGCTTTCACCGGCATGGCGACCTACCTCGCGCAAGACCTGCCGCCGTATGTGATGGCCGCCGGCAACATGGCGAAGCCCTTCGGCATCAACAAGGAAGGGTTGAAGCGCCGCGGATTTTCGGCCGAGACCATTGCCGAGCTCAAGCGCGCGTACAAGACCCTCTACCGCCGCGGCTTGGGCCTGGAGGAGGCGCTGGCCGAGCTCGAGAGGCAGGCGACCACCTGCCCCGAAGTGCGGCCGATCGTGGATTTCATTTCCCGCAGCAAGCGCGGAATCATCCGGTAGTGGCCGAGCTCCTGCGCGTCGCCATGGTGGCTGGCGAGGCTTCGGGCGACCAGCTCGCCGCGCCGCTCATCGCCGCGCTGAAAGCGCGTCACAACCCGATCCTTTTCGCCGGCATCGGCGGCCCGCGCATGCAGGCGCAGGGCTTCGAATCGCATTACCCGATGGAGAGGCTTTCGGTGCGCGGCTACGCCGAGGTGGTGCGGCATTACCGGGAAATCATGTCGATTCGCCGGCGCCTGGTGAAAGCGCTGCTCGCCGAGCGGCCCGATGTCTACATCGGCGTGGATGCATCCGAGTTCAATCTTGGCGTCGAGCGCAGGCTCAAGGATGCGGGCATCCCCGCGATCCACTACGTGAGCCCGCAGGTGTGGGCATGGCGGGGTCGGCGCGTGCGCCGCGTGGCGCGCTCGGTCACCCGGATCCTCGTCATGTTTCCGTTCGAGGCACCGCTTTACGAGAAGATCGGCGTGCCGGTCACCTACGTCGGCCATCCGCTCGCCGACCTGATCCCGCTCGAGCCGGCCAAGCACGAGGCGCGCGCCGCGCTGAAACTGCCGACGGGCAAGCTCATCGTGGCACTTCTGCCCGGCAGCCGGCGCTCGGAACTCCACTACATGGCGAAATCGTTCGTGCTCGCCGCGCACCGCTTCCGCCAGGAAGTGCACGACGTGCATTTCGTGTGTCCTATGGTCACGCGCGACACGCGCGACCTTTTCGCGCGCGCCCTGCACGACGAGGATCGGACCGACTTGCCGCTCACGCTGCTTTTCGGCCATTCGCACGAGGCGCTCGCGGCCGCGGACCTCGCGCTTGTGGGGAGCGGCACGGCGACGCTCGAAACCGCGCTTTTCAAAACACCGATGGTGATCACCTACCGGCAGTCTCCGCTAACATTCGCGCTCATGCGCCAGATGATGTATCTGCCCTACGTTGGGCTGCCGAACGTGCTCGCCGGCGAGAAGCTCGTGCCCGAGCTGATCCAGGACGACGCGCATCCCGCCGCGCTCGCGGGCGCACTCCTTACGCTTCTGCGCGACACCGCGGCGCAGCGCCGGCAGGTCGAGCGCTTCCGCGAGTTTCATCACCTGCTGCGGCAGAACGCCGCGGAGAAAGCCGCCGACGCGGTCCTCCGGGTCGTGAAGAAATGACACTGATTTGCGGCGTGGATGAAGCCGGGCGCGGGCCGATCGCCGGCCCGGTCTACGCCGCGGCAGTGATCCTCGATCCGGCGCGACGCGTGAACGGGCTTGCTGATTCCGAGGTGCTGACGCCCGAACGCCGCGAGGTGCTCGCCGAGCGCATCAAGGAACGCGCCATCGCCTGGTCGATCGCGCATGCGAGCGTAGACGAGATCGACCGCATCAACATCCTGCGCGCTTCGCTCCTTGCGATGCGCCGCGCCGTGGAGGCTTTAAAGGTACTTCCAAATGAAGTATGGATCGACGGCAACATGTGTCCGGACATGCCGTGCCCAGCGCGCGCGATCGTCGACGGCGACGCGAAGCACAAGCCGATATCGGCGGCCTCGATCCTCGCGAAAACCGCGCGCGACGCCGAGATGACTGCGCTCCACGACCGCTTCCCGCAGTACGGCTTCGACCAGCACAAAGGCTACGCCACGCCCGAGCATCTGGAGGCCGTCGGTCGCCTGGGCCCGTGCGCCATCCACCGCAAAAGCTTCTACGCCGTGGGCGTGTTCTTCCAGGGCAACCTCTTCGGTCAGACCTGGGAAAGCATGGCGGAGTCGCTGCGCATCCGCAGCTACCGCCTCTACTGCGAAGCCATGAAGCTTTCCAATGCCGTGAAGCGGCTTACGGAATTCGAGTTTCGCGCGAGGCGCCTGAAGCGCGAGTACGCCGACGTCTTCGCCGCGCGCGACGCCGCGCCGCATGTGGATCTGGTGAGGAACCTGCTGCGGAGGGCGCGGGCCGATCTGCGCAGTGGCGAAAAAAGCCGCAGCTGAAGTGCTGTCGGTCGCGGGGCGCGAGATCTCGATCTCGAACCCCGCCAAGGTCCTCTTCCCGGGACCGAAGCACACGAAGCTCGACCTCGCGCGCTACTACGTCGCCGTCGCCGAAGGCGCCTTACGCGGCGCGGGCGGTCGTCCCAACATGCTGGTGCGCTATCCCGATGGCGTCGAAGGCGAGTTCTTCTATCAGAAGCGCGCGCCGAAGACCCGCCCGCCGTGGATCGAAGTGGTGGAGCTGAGCTTCCCGTCGGGCCGCACCGCCGACGAGGTCGTG
>JAICPQ010000108.1 GCA_025929745.1 Burkholderiales bacterium
CGAGGCCGATGCTGTAGGTTGCGTACAGAACGTTGAGCGAGCCGGCGACCGCGGCGATGGCGAGCGCGAGCGCGATGCAGGCGACGCCGACAATGGCGACGCGGCGCACGCCATAACGATCGGCCAGCACGCCGGCCGGCGCGCCCGAAAGAAACCACACGAAAGCCGCGACCGAGAACACGAGCGCGATGTCGCCGCGCGAAGCGCCGAACTCGGCCTCGAGCGCGCCAAAGAACGCGGCGAACGAGTAGGCCGCCGCGAAGCCGATGAACATCAGGGTGAAGGCCGCGGCGACCACCACCCAGGCGTAGCTGGAACGTTCGCTCAACGCTTCTTTTTCTTGCCGCGGTTTCGCGCAGCCGGGGCGGGGTCGGTCACGGCGATGACCTCGACCTCGAGCAGCAATTCCGGATCGACAAGCCGCTCCACGCCGACCAATGTGCTGGCGGGAAGCGCGCCTTCCTTGAGAAAACGGCTACGCACCTCGCGATATGCGTTCACGCGCTCGCCGTGCATGCCGACCATGTAGCCGTTCATCTTGACGACATCGTCCCAGCGCGCGCCGGCGGCCGCCAGCGCGGCAGCGACGTTATTAAACACCTGCTCGCTTTGCGCGCGCATGTCGCCCTTGCCCACCACCTTCCCGTTCGCATCCCAGGCCACCTGCCCGGAGATGAAGACAACCTTCGCGGATCCTTCGACGCTGACGGCGTGCGAATAGAAGCGCGGGACGCTTAGCTCCCTTGGGTTCGTATATTGCTTGTTCATGGCTGCTCCCTTTCCGACGAATTGACGATGAGCATAACGGAGCAGTCGCTGGTCCAGAAGGCCCTGCGCCGAGTCCGCAGCCACGGCGCCGCGGCCGCGCTGCACTTCGCCTGGCTCAAGCTCATCAACCTCATCGTACCGTTCAAGATCCTGCGCGGAATGTATATGGGCGTGCCACGACAGGCGTTCCTCTCGTGTCCGCCGCCTTACGAGCCGGGATTGCTCTCTGCGCAGACGCTGACCCGGCTGGCGCACGACCCGGCCACCGAGCTTACGCCGCATTTCGTGCGCGACGCGCTCGCCGCCGGCGACCAGTGTTACGGCATGCGCCACGGCGAGCGCCTCATCGCCTACGGCTGGTACTCCACGCGGCCTACGCCGACGGTGTCGCCGGAGCTTCTGCTGCACTTCGGCCCCGAGTACGTGTATATGTACAAGGGCTTTACGGCCGATCGTTATCGCGGACGGCGACTTCACGCGATCGCCAAGAGCTACGCGCTACGCCACTTTGTGAACCGCGGCTACCATGGCGTCGTTTCGTATATCGAGTCGACGAACTTTCGTTCGCTGCGCTCGAACGCGCGCATGGGCGGCGCGAAATTCGGCTCGATCTACCTCGTGCGTCTTTTCGGACGCTGGTTCACCCTTGCCACACCTGCCTGCAAGCGCTTTGGTTTCCGCATCGAGGTGGCCGGGCCGCGGGTCAGTACACCGCTCCCCGCGCGCTGATCGGCCACAGGTCTTCCACGCGGCGGTTTCGCACGCAGACGTACCAGTCGTACAGATTGATCGTCGGGTCGCAGTGACCCGGCACGAGTAACACTTTCTCTCCCAGCGCAGGCAGCGCTTTCCCCTCGAGCCAGCCATGCTCGTCCGAAGCCTTGGTGTAGCTCACGCCCGGCATCTCCCACACGCCTGGCATGCCGGAATCGACACTCGAGGCCTTGAGGCCGGCGTCGACGATCGCCATGCCGGCCGGACGGCTCATGACGGTGGCGAGCACGAACAGCGCGTGCTCGAAGCGCGGCAGCGGCGCGGCCCACTCGTTTCTCGCGTAGTCCGCGTCCATGAACGCGTAGGAGCCGGGCTGAATCTCGTCCCACGCGCCCGCCCCGACTTCCAGCATGAAGGTGCCGCTTCCCGCACCTGTGACGATCGGGCATGCAATACCGGCCTTTTGCAGCAGGCGCTTGGTATGAAATACATGCTGCGCCGCGGTCTCGATCACGCCGTGGCGCTCTTCCATGCTGCGGATGTGCTGCGCGCGCCCGTGATACGCCTGCAGGCCTGCGAACCGCAAGTTGGCGTGCTTTTGTATTTCTTTCGCGAGTAACACTGCCGGCTCGCCAGGAGGTACACCGCAGCGTCGCATGCCGACGTCAATCTCGATGTAAACATCCAGATTCGCGCCGGTCTTGCCCAGCTCGCGCACGTTGTCCGGGTGATCGACGCACACGCCGACTTTTGCGCGGCGCGCGAGCGCCGCAAGGCGTTCGATCTTGCGCGCGCCGACGATCTCGTTCGAAACGAGCACATCGGCGACGCCTCCGTCGACCATCGCTTCGGCTTCGGAAACCTTTTGGCAGCACATGCCGACCGCGCCGAGCGCGATCTGGCGCTTCGCCACTTCGGCGCACTTGTGCGTCTTGGCGTGCGGCCGCACGCGAACGCGGTTTTTCACCAGGTCGAACAGCGTTTTCTGGTTGCGCTCGAACGCGTCGAGGTCGAGCAGGAGGGCTGGCGTGTCGACATCTTCGAGCCGATCGCCGATTGCCGCAGGCGCGCGCTGCGTCATGCGGCTGCCGCGCGCTCTGCGCGCTGCCGAAACGCGTACCAGACGATCGCGACTGCCATGGCGGCGACGAGCGGCAACGCGAAGAGGTTGACGCGCTCCCAGCCTGCCGCGGTGACCGTCATGCCAGAGCTGAAGGAAGAGATCGCCATCATGGTGAAGATGGCCTGCTCGTTGAGGCCCTGGGCGCGTGCGCGCTCCTCATAGCGGTAAGTCTCCGTCAGCAGTGTCGTGCCGCCGATGTAGAGGAAGTTCCAGCCGACGCCGATGACCACGAGCGACCACCAGAACTGTGCCACGGCGATGCCGGAAAGCGCGATGCCGATCGCCACGAAATAGAGCAGCGCGCCGGCGAGCATGACCGGCAGCACGCCGACGCGCTTGATGAGGGGTCCGGTGACGAAGGAAGGCGCAAACATGCCGATGATATGCGACGAGATGACGAACGCGGCGTCGCGATATGGATGCCCGCACACCTGCATCGCGATCGGCGTGGAGGTCATGAGGAAGTTCATGACACCGTAGCCGATGGCGCCCGCCGCCACGGCAACGATGTACTTTGGCTGCGAAACGATCTCGCGCAGCGGCCGCCCGCCGGCGGAGCGCTCGCTCGCGCTCGGCGTCGGGATGCGGATATAGCGAAGGAGCAGCATGGTCGCGATCGCGAACGCGATGAGCACGAGATACGCGCCCATGAACTTCGGCGTGAGAGCGTCGATGGTCCAGCGGCTCGTGGTCGGGCCGATGATGCCGCCGACCAGGCCGCCGGCGAGGACGAGCGAAATCGCGGTGGCCCTGAAATCCACAGGCGCGACATCCGCGGCGACGAAGCGATAGTACTGGCCGTGCGCGTTGAACACGCCGAAGACAAGCGTCCCGAAGCAAAGCAGCCAGAAGCTCTGCGCCCAGATCGCGGCCGCGCAAATCAGCGCCCCTACGACGCCCCACAGCGTGCCGCGCATGAGCCCGCGCTGGCGGCCCACCCGCTTCATGTAGAGCGACGCCGGCATCGTGGCGATCGCGCCGCCGAGCACCCAACATGTGACCGGCAGCGTGGCGAGGCCGGCGTAGGGCGCAAGCGACAGCCCAGCCAGGCCGTTGATGGCGATCAGCGTGGAGTTGTTCGTGAAGAGCAGCGCCTGGCACGCCGCGAGCAGGCCGACATTGCGCTTTGTACTGTTCATATATACAGTATCGGCCATGCAGAAGGACGACCCCCGCTATCTTCGGGGAGCGCGCTCGTTCGTGCAGGGCCGTTTCGAAAGCGTCGCGCGGGAAGTGTTCGACGACGGCTGGACGCCGGACGAACCGGATACGCGTGAACTGAAGACCTCCGTCACCATCGAAAGCGCGCGCTCCATCATCTCGCACAACGACTCGCCCGACGTCGGTTTCTCGCAGTCGATCAATCCGTACCGCGGCTGCGAGCACGGCTGCATTTACTGCTACGCGCGCCCGAGCCACGCCTACCTCGAGCTCTCACCGGGGCTCGACTTCGAGACCAGGCTCTTCGCCAAGACCAACGCCGCCGAGCGCCTGCGCGAGGAGCTCGCCAAGCCGGGCTACCAGCCGAGCACGATCGCGCTCGGCGCGAATACCGACTGCTATCAGCCGATCGAGCGCAAGTACCGCATCACGCGGCAGATCCTCGAGGTGCTGGCGGAATGCGAGCACCCGGTGAGCATTGTTACCAAGTCCGCGCTCATCGAACGCGATCTCGATCTCCTCGGTCCGATGGGCCGCAAGCATCTCGCGCGCGTGTTCGTCTCGATCGGCACGCTCGACCGCGAGCTCGCGCGGAAACTGGAGCCTCGCGCGGCAACCCCGCAGCGGCGGCTCGACGTGGTTCGAAAGCTGAATGAAAACGGCGTGCCGTGCGGCGTCATGATCGCGGCGCTCGTGCCCGCGCTGAACGACAAGACGATGGAGCACGTCCTCGAGGCGGCGGCCGCGGCGGGCGCGAAAGAGGCTGCCTACGTAGTCATGCGGCTGCCGCACGAGTTGAAGACGCTCTTCAAGGAGTGGCTCGCTGAGCACTATCCGCGGCGCGCCGAGCACGTGATGAGCATCGTGCGCCAGCTGCGCGGCGGCAAGGAAAACGATCCGAACTTCGGCACGCGCATGTCGGGCACCGGCAATTACGCCGAGCTCATGGAGAAGCGCTTCGACATCGCGTGCCGCAAGCACGGTATCAACCGCCGTAAAGCGCCCGATCTCGACTGCAGCCGCTTTCGCCCGCCTTCCCCGGGAGGTCAGCTAAGCTTGCTCTGATGAGAAGGGCCTACCTCGCCGCCGGCTGGGCGTGGGCTGCGGCGATCGTGTGGCTTTCGCTTACACCATCGCTGCCGCCGATCGACGTCTCGCACGGCGACAAGGCCGGCCACTTTTTCGCCTACGCCGGTCTCATGTTCTGGTTCGCGCAGCTTTACGCCCAGCGCGTATTCTTTGCCGTCGGGTTCATCGCCATGGGGATCGCGCTCGAGTTCGCGCAAGGCGCGTCCGGATATCGCAGCTTCGATGTAATCGACATGGCGGCCAACGCGCTCGGCGTGCTCGCCGGCTGGGCCGCCGCGCTTATCCTGCCGCGTCTGAGACTTTCTTGAGGACGCAAGCGCTGCTTTCAGCGCCGGTCGTTCCGACGCTGCTGCGGCTTTCCGCGCCGGGCGTGCTGCTCGTCGTGTTTCAGTCGATGGTGTCGGTGGGCGATACCTACTTCGTGGGACGCCTCGGCACCGAACCGCTCGCCGGGCTCGCGCTGGTCTTTCCGCTCATCATGCTCCTCCAGATGACCTCGGCCGGCGCCATGGGCGGCGGCGTGTCGTCTGCCATCGCGCGCGCGCTCGGCTCGGCGGACGGGCGCCTCGCTCGCAGGCTGGTGGTGCACGCGCTGGTGATCGCGCTCGCCATGGGCGCCTTGTTCACCATCGTCATCCTCGCTTTTGGAGACGCGATGTATCGCCTGCTCGGCGGGTCGGATGACACGCTCGCCCAGGCGCTCGCCTATTCCCAGATCGTATTCGGCGGCGCGGTCGCCGTCTGGATCGCGAACACGCTCTCGAGCGTGCTGCGCGGCACCGGCAACATGCTCGCGCCCGCCGCCACCTTGATCGCGGCGGCCACCATCCACCTGCCGCTTTCCGGATGGCTGGTGGCGCGCATCGGCATCGCCGGCGCGGCGATCGCCTACGTCACCACGTTCGCCATCGCGGCGCTCGTCATGGCGATGCTCGTCTGGCGCTCCGCGCTGCGCCCGCGGAGCGGCGACTGGACGCTCGAATGGCACCTGTTCCGCGAGATCCTGCGCGTCGGCGCCATCTCGATGCTGTCGGCGCTGCAGACCGTGCTCACCGCCGTCATCATCACGGGCTTCGTTGGCCGCTACGGCGCCGCGGCGCTCGCGGGTTACGGCGTCGGCCTGCGGCTTGAACTCCTGCAGATCCCGCTCGTCTTCGCAGTGGGCCAGGCGCTCGTGGTCCTGGTCGGCACGAATATCGGCGGCGGTCACCCCGAGCGCGCGCGCCGCATCGCCTGGACCGGCGCCGCGCTCGCAGCGTCGATCAGCTGCGCGATCGGCGCCGCCGTATCGCTATTCCCGCTCGCCTGGGTGGGACTCTTCAGCGCGGATCCGGCGGTTCTGGAAAGCGGCTCGCGTTATCTGCGCACCGTCGCGCCGTTCTATCCGTTCCTCGCCGCAGGAATCGCGCTTTATTTCGCCTCGCAGGGCGCCGGCCGCGTGCTGCGGCCGGTGCTCGCCGGCACGGTGCGCCTCGTGCTGGTCATCGCGGGCGGCCTGGCCGCCGTTTCGCTGCAGGGCGTGTTCATGGTGATCGCGGCTGCGATGATCGCATTCGGCGCGCTAACGCTCTGGTTCGTCGCCACCGCGAAATGGAAATGAGTTCGATTTCAGAACAGCTGGCGGACGCCATCGCCGGCGCCGGCGAGCCGCCGCGCGAGATCGTCGAGAAGCTCCTCATCGATGTCGCCGGCCTGTGCGTCGCCGCGCGCAATACCGATTACGTACGCGCCGCTCTCGACGGCTGGGAGGCGTCCGGCAACTGCACCGCCATCGGCCAGACGCGCGCGCTGGATTCCGCCGGCGCGGCGTTTGTGAACGGCACCGCCGCGCATGGCGAAGACTTCGACGACACGTTCGAAGGCGGCCCGATCCATGCCGGCGCCGTCATCGTCCCCGCGGTTCTCGCAATCGCCGAGCGCGAGCGCCTCTCGGGCTTAGCGGCCCTGAAGGGCATTGCTATCGGTGTCGAGCTGACCTGCCGCGCGAGCCTGGTCGCACCCAAGCTCATCCACAAGGCCGGCTTTCACCCCACCGCGGTGCTCGGCGCGATCGGCGCGGCGGCCGGGGTCGCCACGGCGCTCGGCTTGCCGAAGAAGCAGTTCGTCGATGCGCTCGGCATCGTGGGCTCTATGGCGGCCGGCATCATCGAGTATCTCGCGGAAGGAACGTGGACCAAGCGCATGCACCCGGGCTGGGCCGCGCAGTCCGGAATCCGCGCTGCCGACCTCGCGCGCAAGGGCTTCATCGGCCCGCGCACCGTGATCGAAGGCGAGCACGGCCTCTATCACGGTTTCGCGCGCACGACGAGCGGCCAGTGGGACAAGCTCCTCGACGGCTTCGGCAAACGCTGGGTTACCGATACCGTGGCGTTCAAGCTCTATCCGTGCGGGACGATGACGCATCCCTACATCGACTGCGCGCGCCGCCTCGCGAAGAAAGTGCAGATCGAGGACATCGCGGAGGTCGTCTGCGAAGCTGCCGAGGGCACGCTGCACCGCCTCTGGGAGCCGCTCAAAGCGAAACAAAGCCCGCCGAACGCCTACGCCGCCAAGTTCAGCCAGCCGTACTGCATCGCCGCCGGCTTCGTTCTCGGCAACGCCGGCCTCGATGCCTTCACCGATGGGCGCGTCGCCGACCCGCGTCTGCGCGCGCTCGCCGCCAAGGTGCGCTACGAGGTGGATCCGGACAACCCGGACCCGAGCGAGTACACCGGCCACGTGCGCGTGAAGCTCAAGAACGGCTCGGTGGTGGAGGAGCGCCAAGCGCATATCCGCGGCGGGAAGCACGAGCCGCTGTCGCGCGCGGACGTCGAGGACAAGTTCACGGGCAACTGCGCCTACGGCGGCTGGAGCGACGCGCAGGCGGAAAGCTTTCTCATATGGGCGCGCGGCGCCTTCGACGCCCGCACCGTCGACCTCTCCGCCTTCAGGAAATAAACCGGATCAGCTCGTCGAGCACGGCGTCCGGGGCTTCCCCCATCAACGTGTGCCCCGAAGCGCCAATCTCGACCGCTTTAGCGCCGGCAATGCGCTCCTGCAACGCCTTCGCTGCGCGCGGCGGCGTCATCACGTCGCGCCGGCCGAGGATGAAAAGCGCCGGGCATTTGACCTTTGCCGCGGCGGCTTCGGCGCCCGCGTAGTCGTTGCAGGCCTTGAGGTCGGCGTAGAGTACGCCCGGCCCCAGACGCTCGAGGCGCGCGAGCGCGTCGCCGTACATCCACATGCCGGGATTGGGATTGGCGGCGAAGGCGGCCTGCGCCCCGTGCCCCCAGATCGTGTGCATGTCGAATGCCGAAGAATCGTTGTCGCGCGCCGCGTCCAAAAAGGGCGCCGCGACTTTCATCGGATACCCCGTACCTACGAGCGCAATGCGCTCGCACTGCCCCGGATAGCGCGCGGCGAACTCGAGCGCGGCAAGCGAGCCCATGGAGTGGCCGACGAGGCTCGCTTTTTCCAGCTTCAGGGCTTTCAACACGCGCGAAAGCCAGTCGGCGATCGCTTCGATGCTCGAAAGCGGCGGCCCGTCGCTGCGCCCATGCGCCGGAAGATCGAGCGCGAGCACGTTGCGTCCGTGGTAGCCGAAGTAGCGGCTCTGTAGCGCGAAGGAGGAGTGGTCTAGCCCAGCGCCGTGGAGGAATGCGACGGTGGCCCTCGCGCGATCAAGCTCGTGCGCGGCGGTGTACGCGAAGACGCGCCGCCCGTCGACCTCCAGATTCATTTTTGCGAGAACTTGAGCGAGCGGTCGAGGTCGTCAATCAGGTCCTGCGCATGCTCCAGGCCGATCGACAGGCGCACGGTGCCGGCGGTGATGCCGGCTTTCTTGAGGTCGTCGTCGCTCATCCGGTAGTGCGTGGTCGTGGC
>JAICPQ010000154.1 GCA_025929745.1 Burkholderiales bacterium
TCGGCAAGAAGGGCAAGCCCTTGGTGTACTCGGAAGGACAATACGCGAAGCTCGCTTCGCTTACGCTCGGCGAGCCGCTCCCCGAAGGCCTCGATTACTGGGGCTTCTAAGCACCCGGATTCGCGTCGTGGTCGCGGCGAACTTCATCGCCGTGGCCGCGCGCATGAGCCTCGTGACCTTCCTCGGCATCTGGTTCGTGCGCGAGGCGCGCATCGACCTCGCCACGGTGGGCGTTGCCTTCCTCTGCGAGCACCTGCTGCGCGGTCTGGCCGCGCCGGTGTTCGGCGCGCTTTCCGATCGCGTCGGGCGGCGGCCCCTTCTCATCGGCGCCGCGCTCGCCACTGCCGTAGTGCTGCCTTCCTTTCTCCTCGTCGACGGTCCGGCGGCGCTCTTCGTCTGGAGCCTGGCGCTCGGGCTTACCGGCGCGGTCAACATGCCGGTCGCGAACGCGCTTCTCCTCGACCTGGCGCCACCCGAGCGCCGTCAATCGGCGCTCGCGCTGAACTACACAGCGATGAGCGTGGCTTACACGGTCGCGGTCATGCCGGCCGGCTACATTGCCGAGCGCAGCTATGCTTTCCTCGCCGCGAGCGCAGCCGGCGGCTACGTGCTGGTGGCGCTGCTCTACCTCGTCTCGCTGCGAGGCAACTTGCCCATGGAGCGCGCAGCGCCGCCGGTGCTTTTCGCCGGCGTGCGCGATCCGGCGTTGCTGCGCTTCGCCTCCCTGGCTTTCATCTTTCCGTTCAGCATGGGTCTTGTCGTCTCGGCCACGCCGCTTTTCGCCGCCGACTTCGGCGTCGGCGAGGGCTACATCGGCCTTGTGCTCGGCGGCAACAGCATCCTCGTCGCCGCGCTCGCGCTGCCGGTGGCGGCGCGCATTGAGGCGCACGGGCCTTTCCGTTTCCTCGGCATTGCCGCGTTCTTCGTGGCCGCCACGCACGCGTGCTACGCGTCGATTCCGGACGTGGCCACGGCGCTCCTCGTCGGCACGATCGTTTTCAGTTTCGGCGAGCTCGTATTCAGCTCGGCGGTCCCGGCCGCTGTGGCGCGCCTCGCGCCGCCCGGACGCCGCGGCGCCTACCAGGGCGGCTGGGCGCTGGTTAGCTCCGTAAGCATGGGAAGCGCGCTCTTTTTCAGCGGCGTGCTGCGCGAAGCGTTCGGCTGGGGGGCGGCCTGGGCCGTCTACGCCGTGGTGGCGCTGTGCGCGGCGCTTGTGTTCCTAAAGCGGGCGCGCGAACGACAGGCCTAAGCCCCAATCCGGGCTACCGTCAGCGAGACCGATGAGCGCGTACGCCTGCGCGCGCCATTCGCGATCGAGCCGCCGGGTCCAGAACCCGCTCAGCTCGCGCTGCGGCTCGCCGCCTGCGACCACGCGCTCGCGGCCCTCAAGCATCGCGCCGACAGAGTCGCGTTCGCTCAGTTTGTACGTTGCGCCGACATTCGCACTCCAGGCGTTTTCCAGATTGAAACCCGGGCTGTCGCCGAGCACGTGGAAGCCGACGCCGCCGAATCCGCTAATACGGTCCATCGTCTTGTATACGTCAACAAGAAAGGCGAAGTCCGTCTCGCCGGTGCCGAGGCCCTTGCCCTCGTCCGCCGTGGGAAGCTTCACCTTGCCGGTGAAATCGAGCCCGAGCGTGGAAGCGCGGTCGTAATACGCGTTGTAGGTCGCGGATAGCACGATGTCGCCCAGGCCGGTCTCGGTTCTGCGCGGCGCGGCCCCACCGCGCACGGGACCGACGCCCGGAATCACCGTGGCCGGGCCGTCCACCTCGATCAGCGGAACGGTCGCCCTGTAGGTCCACGCGCCCACGTCATAACGGCCGGTGGCGGCGATCGTCGTGATCCGGGTCGTCTCCCCGGTGCCGTAGTCCCCGGTGCTGTAATGAAAACCTGCGCCCAGCGTAAGCGCGCCGTCCTGCGCACACGCCGGCGCCGCGCCTAGCGCGCAAAGCGCAACGACGAACGGCCTCAGACCCTACCTCGGGCGGCCTGGCTTTTCCGGGCGCTCCGGTTTTTCCGGACGCTCAAGCTTTTCCGGACGCTCAGGCTTCTCCGGCCGGGATGAACGCTCGATCGCCACCCGTTCGGGCGCCCTGTCTGCACGCTTCACGTCGCCGAGCTTGAACCCGAGGCTGTTGGCGATTTGTCCCCAGCCTTGGCCTGCGGCTCGCATGGTGAGCACGCCGTTCTGGCCGACCAGGGCCGCTTCGAGCTGCGCAAACGTCGGGTTTTGCACTCCCTGCTCGGCCAACGAAGCCTCGGCGAGCGCAAGCGCATGGTCCACGTTCCCGTAGCCCATTTTCGCCGTCGGCGGCGTGATCGTCTCGGTCGTCGTGGCATTCGTGAGCGTGATCTCCTTGCCGTCGCGTAGACCGGTGACGAGCGAGGTAGCGTTCTGCTTCGAGCCCGCGAGCGCGGTGTAGCGCTCGACGAGCTGATCCTGGTTCTGCGCCAGTGCCGCGAGCGGCCAGGCGAGGAGCAGGGCGATCAGCCAGCTTTTCTTGCTCATGCTTTTTCCTCCTTGAAGACACCCAATCCTACCGGGCAGGCATTACATACCGTAGGGGCTATTTCTAATCAGCGGAACCTGTCGGCCTGCGGCGACAGTGACTCGAGTAACGTGACTAAATCCTCGATCTCCCCCTCGCTCAGCTTCAAGGGCTTCAGCACGCGCTCGCCGTCGGCGTGCAAGCGCTCTTCGTTGAGCTCCGAGTAATGGCGCACCACGTCTCGCAGCGTGGCGAGGCTACCGTTATGCATGTAGGGCGCCGTCTGCGCGACATTGCGCAACCCCGGGACGCGGAACTCGCCGAAGTTGCGGTGCTGCAATTGCACGTGCCTCGTACCGGTCGCCGTGGAGCGTGCGGCGTCGTCGTTGAACCGGCCGAGCAGATTGTGCGGATTGCTTCTTAGCCGCTTGATGCCTTCGTGCCGGCCGGAGTCCACGCGCCCGCGGCCGGCGAAGAACGGTACCCCGGTATCGGCGAATTCCCCGTTGGTGAAGTGCGGGCCGAAATGGCAAACGCTGCAGTTGCCCTTGCCGATGAAGATCTTCAGTCCGCGCTGCGCCGCCGCTGGATAGTCGGTAACGGTGTTCTTCTCGAGCGCGTCGCGGAACTCATCGAACGGCGTGCGCCCGCTCACCAGGGTTTCCTGAAACGCGGCGAGCGCCTTGCCCACGTCCACCAGCACCGCCTCATCGTCCTCCGGCACCGGCCGGTCGAATGCTTTTTGATACTCCACACCCAGCAATTCTCGAATCGCACGCGCTACATGCGCCGCGCTTGCGTTCATCTCGCGTGCATCGAGGAGCGGCCGCACGCTTTGCGACCAAAGGGTGTCGTGACTTCCGTCCCAGCCGTACCAGCGATAGAAGCGCGCATTCAGCACGCTCGGCGTATTGCGATCGACTTCCTGCAGGCCGAACGCGCGCGCGCGGCCGTCTTGGAACGCGCGGAACGGGGCGTGGCAGGTGGCGCAAAGCACGGAGCCCGTTCCGGAGAGCCGCGGTTCGAAGAAAAGCTTCTCGCCGAGAGCGACCGCCTCGGGATGTCCCGAGACGCGGTTGCTCGGATCGCGACGCGCCGCTGGCGGCCAGGGCCCATGCTGGAGGATCCTCGCGACCTCGTCGGCGCTGAATTGCGAGAGGACGATCGGATGCGCAAGGCGATCGGTGGTGCCGGCGGTGGCAATCTCGAATACGAATTCCCACTTGCCCGGCATATGGAAGAGGAGCCCCTCGGCACGCCAGCGCCCCGGGCCCAGCGCTTTGACTGCGGGCGCGTAGTTCATCCCATGCCGGTGCTCCGGCATGTGCGCGTCGACCTTGAGCGACTCCGGCGCGGCGCCGGATTTGGCGCAGGCCGCGATCTCCAGCGAGAAATGCTCCGAGACCGCGATCGGCGCCGATTTGAAGACGAGCACGTGGCGCGGCGACTCGAGGCGCGTGCCCTCGAGCGGCGGAACGCAGGCCCCGCCGCTTTTACAAATCAGTCCGGCCGCAAAAGCGAGCCAAAGACGGCTTCGCCGTTTTTCCATGCGATGCGCTCGGCGACCTCGCGCGGCAGCTCGCCGAGCCAGCGCCGCGACCAGTCGGCGTGCTCGGGGATGTAATGCCAGCGCTCGGGTACATAGGTGTCGGTGCCGACCATGAAGCGGTCCGGGAAGCGCAGGAACACCGCGCGCCAGGCGGGATCGGACGCATGATCGGTGCGGAAGGCGAGATCCGCCCAGAGGTTCCTGTGCTTCGCGAGCATTTCGGCCACGCGCTCGGGCCGCTCGAAGCCTGCGTGCGCCCAGAGAATGCGGGCCTGCGGCCACTGCCTGAAGAGCCGTTCGACCGCGTCCACGTCGGAATGCGCGTGCAGAAAGAGATTGTGCTTGCGCGCGAGATCGACCATGCGGCGCACCACCGGCAGGTCCGCATCCGCGCCGTAGAGGTGGAATTCGCCGATCCCGACATATTTGTGTCTTCTTAATCGGTCCTCCAAATAGGGGATGAGCGTCTCGTCGCGCACCCAAGTGCCGATCTCGCCGCGCGAGCGGTACGGCCGCAGCTCCGGGATGACCAGATCGGGCGCCGCGGCATAAAGGCGCTGCTGGCCTTCGTCGCCCGAGCTCGAGATGAGCGCGCGCTTCACTCCGGCGCGGCGCATGATCGCGATCGCTTCCTGCACCGGCACGAGATCCCAGGCGTCGTGGCTGTAGTGCACATGTGCATCGAAAATCGGCAGCGGTTGCTGTGCCTGTACCGAAAAACACAGCCCGGCCAGGGCGAGTCCAAGGAGCCTCCTCATCCCCGAAGTGTAGAATCGCCGGCAAATAACGTCATCAGGCAACAGCTCTTGAACGTCGCGCCGCCGAAAACGCTCGGCGAGCTCTTCCTCGGCTTCCTCTCCATCGGCGCGCGCTCCTTCGGCGGCGTGATGCCGTGGGCCCACCGCGTCATGGTGGAGGAGCGCCGCTGGGTCACCGAGGCGGATTTCGCCGAGACCATCGGCCTGTGCCAATTTCTGCCCGGCCCGAACATCGGCAACGCGTCCATCGTGTACGGCAAGCGCTGGTTCGGCCTCGCCGGCGCGCTGGTCGCCTTCCTTGGTCTTTTCGCGCTTCCGTTCGTCTGGGTGCTCGCGCTCTTCGCGCTATATGCCGACTTTGCCGCGACGAATGCGACCTTGCGCGCCGTGGTGACCGGCGTGGGCGCGGCGGGCGCCGGGCTTTTCATCGGCACGGCGATCAAGCTAGGCCGCGCGCTGGTACGGCGACCCGCGGCGCTGCTGCTCATCACCGCGTGCTTCCTCGCCGCGGGCATCGGCCGCGTCTCGCTCTTCCTGGTGCTACCCATTTCTTTCGCTTGCGCGCTTTTTGCCGCTCGCCGGGAATGGCTATGACGCTTCTCGAGCTCAGCCTGTACTTCATGCTGCTCTCGCTCATTTCCGTGGGCGGCATGCCGTCGGTGCTACCCGAGCTGCAGCGCTACGCGGTCGACGTGAAAGGTTGGATGACGGCGGACGATTTCATCCAGGTCTTCGCCGTCGGCCAGGCTGCGCCCGGACCGAACGTGCTCATCGCGAGCCTGGTCGGCTGGAAAGTCGCCGGACTTCCCGGCGCGCTCCTCGCGCTCGCGTCGATGTGCGGACCTGCAGCGGTGCTTGCGTGGTGGGTGGCCGAAGCGTGGGAGCGCTTCAAGGACTCGCCGTGGCGTCGCGCGATCCAGCGCGCGATCGCCCCGATCGTGGTCGCGCTGATCCTCTCCGGTGGCTTCATCCTCGCTACGCCCGGCGCGCCGGACTGGCGGCTGTGGGCGATCGCCGCAGCGACGGCGATTGGAATGCTCGCCTCCAAAGTGAATCCGCTCTGGTTCCTCGCCGCCGGCGGCGCTATCGGGGGATTTCTACTCGCGTGAACACCTGACGCTCGCGCGAGGCGAGCAGCGGCACCGCTTCGGCGAGGTACTTCTTGAAGTGCGGCATCTGCTGATGCACCTCGAACGCTTTCTCGTCGTTGTAGACCTCGTAGAGCATCACCTTCGTCTTGTCCTTCGGATCGACCAGCACATCGAACTGCTTGCAGCCAGGCTCCTTGCGCGCCGCGCGCGCGTTCCCCGTCAGCGCCTGCATGAACTTGTCGACGTTCTCCGGCTTGATGCGGATATTGACCACCAGCACGAAACTCATTGGCTCTCCTTTCGGCTAATCTACTCGAACAAGGGGAGGGCGCATGCAAACGAAGCTTATCGTTCCGCAGCTCGAGCCGTTTTACCGCTGGGCGGAGCCGCTGTCGTGGGCGCTCGTGCGCATTACCGCCGGCCTGATGTTGATCCCGCATGGCTGGCCGAAGCTCATGGCCGGCATCGGACCGGTCGCGGCGAACGCGCTCGCGAAACGCGGCATCCAGCCGGCCGAGCCGCTCGCCGTAATCCTCATCGCGATCGAAACCATCGGCGGCCTGTGCATAGCGCTCGGCCTCTTCACGCGCTTCTGGGCCGCGGCGGCGACTATCGAGATGGCGGTCATCGTCTATCACCATCTGCCGAAGTTCGGCTGGACCGAGCGCGGCTACGAGTACCCGCTGATGTGGGGCTTGGTGATGTTCGCGATCGCACTGCGCGGCGGCGGCCCGTACTCGCTTGACCGCAAGCTCGGCCGCGAGCTCTAGCCGCGCGGTATAATCCGCGCCTCGCGCCCGTAGCTCAGTTGGATAGAGTACCTGGCTACGAACCAGGGGGTCGTGGGTTCAAATCCTGCCGGGCGCGCCAAATTGTCATAGGGAAACAGCGACCTACCCGGTTTCCCGATCAACTTCAGAAATCCCGGGCTAACACCGGGCTAACAGCGCCGCGGCGCCCGCTCA
>JAICPQ010000120.1 GCA_025929745.1 Burkholderiales bacterium
ACGCGATCGCAGGCGGCCGCGACGTCCGGCACGCCGATCGCGATATGACCGAACGCGTTGCCGAGGTCGTAGCGATCCACCCCGTAGTTGTAAGTGAGCTCGAGCACCGCGGCGCGCGCTTCGTCGTCGTAACCGACGAAAGCGAGCGAGTACTTCTGTTCCGGGCGGTCTGTCGTGCGCAAAAGCTTCATGCCGAGCACCTTGGTATAGAAGTCGACCGCGCGCTGCATGTCGCCGACGCGCAGCATGGTATGGAGCATTCTCATGTTGTCTCCTTGAAGATCGGCAGCGCCGCGCCGGCGAGCTCCAGGCGCTCGCGCGCACCACGCCATTCCGGGTAAAGCGCGGCAAGCAGCCGGTAGAAACGCCGCGAGTGATTAAGCTCGACCAGATGCGCGCATTCGTGCGCGACCACGTAATCGGCGAGAGCAGGCTGGAGATGCACGAGCCGCCAGGAAAGACGGATGGCGCCGTCCTCGGTGCAAACGCCCCACTGCGTACGCGCGTTCGACAGCGCGAGTCGCGGAACCGGCCGCCCGAGCGCGAGAGAATAGTGCGCGACGCGCGGGCGCAGGGCTTCGAGCGCCGTGGCCTTCAGCCACTGCACGAGCTCGCCGACGTCGTAGAAATCGCGCTCGAGCGCCACCACGCGGCCGAACAGCGGGATGCGCTCGCCGCGCACGCCGCGCACCACGCGTGGGCGCGGCGCGCAGGCCCATTCGTCGAGCTTCGCGAGGATCCAGCGCTCCTTCTCGCGGACAAATCCTTCGATATCGCGCCATGGCGCGCGCAGCGGGGCCGACACCTTGAGACCGTCCGCGTCAATCGTGATGCCGAGCGTGCGCCGGCGCCGCCGCACGAAACGGTATTGCACTTCGCGCCCTCCGAGCCGAATCAACAGAGCGCTTTTTGCTGTTCTTCGATCCATGTCCTTGCGAGTTCGTTGACGGTTTGCGGGTCGCGGTTCGCCGGTTCGATTGGCGGGCCGATGCGCACCGTGACGGTGCCCGGACGCTTGATGAAGGCATTGCGCGGCCAGAAAAGACCGGCATTGTGCGCCACCGGCACGACCGGCGCGCCGCTCGCGCACGCAAGCCACGCGCCGCCGGGGTGGTATGCACGCGTCGTGCCAGGCGGCACGCGCGTGCCTTCAGGAAACACCACGACCCAGAATCCCTGCGCGAGGCGCTCGCGCCCGCGGCGCGCGATCGCGCGCAGCGCCGCGACGCCGCGCGATCGGTTGATCGCGATCGGGCTCATGAGTGCGAGCCCCCAGCCGAAGAAAGGAATCCAGAGGAGCTCGCGCTTCAACACCAGCACCTGCGGCGGGAAGATGAGCTGGAACGCCATCGTTTCCCATGCCGACTGGTGCTGGGCGAGAATGACCGAAGGCCGCGCCGGAAGGTTTTCGCGTCCCTCGATCTGCCAGTCGATGCGCAGGATCAGCTTGGCAAGCGAGACCACAAGGCGCGACCAGCCCGAAATAATGCGGTAGCGCGCGAGCGGCGGCAGCGGAAAGGTGGCAAGGGCAATGAGCGCGTAAGGGGGCGTGACTAGTACGAGCGCGAGGATGAAAAGCGCCGAGCGAACCAATGTCACGGCGCGAGATGCGCGGCGAACGCTGCGAGATCCTGGAACACGCGCGTGCCGGTGGGCAGCTTACCTTCGTCGTGCGTTCGCGCGCCTTTGCCGGTCAGCACGAGCACGGGCTTTGCGCCGGCCGCCGCGGCCGCTTCTAGGTCGCGCCGCGCGTCGCCCACCATGTAGGCGTCATCGAGCGCGACATTGAAGCGCCGCGACACCTCGAGCAGCATCCCGGGCTGCGGCTTGCGACACGGGCAACCGGCGTCCGCGGCGTGCGGACAGAAGAAAAAGGCATCGATGCGCCCGCCGAGCTGCGCGGCCGCGCGCAGCAGTGTGTCGTGGATGGCGAAAAGCGTGCGCGTGTCGAAAAGCCCGCGCGCGATGCCCGACTGGTTGGTCGCGACGACGATGCGATAGTCCGCCTGCGTGAGGCGCGCGATTGCCTCCAGGCTCCCCGGAATCGGGCGCCACTCCTCCGGCGATTTGATGTACGCGTCGCTATCGTGGTTGATCGTGCCGTCGCGGTCCAGAATGACGAGCTTCATTGCGCGAGCTTGGAGATATCGGCGACGCGGTTCATGGCTTCGCGCAGCTCGCGCAGAAGCGCGAGGCGATTGCGGCGAAGCGCATCCTCCTTGGCCATGACCATTACCGTATCGAAAAACGCGTCCACCGGCTTTTTGAGGACGGCGAAGCTTTTCAGATAGCCGGTGTAGTCGCCGCGCTCGAGCATCGGAATGGCACTTCCCCGCGTCGATTCCAGCGCGCTGAACAGCGCCAGCTCCGCCGGCTCCTTCAGCGCCTTGGGCTCGGCGCGCGCGAACGTCTCGCCTTTGGCCTCGGCCTGCCGCAGAATGTTGGCGACGCGCTTGTTCGCCGCAGCGAGGCTGTCGGCCTCGGGCAGCGCCTGGAACGCTTTGACCGCCTCGAGCTGCTGCGGCACCACGTCGAGGCGCGCCGGGTTCTGGCTGAGCACGGCGTCGACCTGGAGCGTGGAGAAACCCTGCTCGCGCAGATAGCCGGCAAAGCGCTCCAGGATGAATGCCTGCAGCCCCTCGGGCGCAGGCTTCACCTTGCCGCCGTAGCCAGCGAAGCTGGCATCGACCAGCTCGCGCAGCGAAAGCGGCAGCTTCGCTTCCACCAGGATGCGAACCACGCCGAGAGCGGCGCGCCGCAGGCCGAACGGGTCCTTCTCGCCGGTCGGCAGCTGGCCGATTCCGAACAGTCCGGCCAGGGCGTCGAGCTTGTCGGCGAGCGCAATCGCAGCTGCGACCGCGCCTTGGGGCAAGCGATCGCCCGCGAAGCGCGGGCGGTAATGCGCCTCGATCGCGTCCGCGACGACGCGCGGCTCGCCGTCATGGAGCGCGTAGTAGCGGCCCATGATGCCCTGCAACTCCGGGAACTCGCCCACCATGCCGGTGGTGAGGTCCGCCTTCGCGAGCCAAGCGCCGCGCTCGGCAAGCAGGTGATCCGCCTTCAGGCGGCGCGCGATCTCCCCGGCGAGGAGCTGCATACGCTCCACGCGCTCGAGCTGGCTGCCCAGCTTGTTGTGGTAGACGACGTTCGCAAGCTGCGGCACGCGCGACTCGAGCCGCACCTTGCGGTCCTGGTTGTAGAAGAAGCGCGCGTCCTCCAGGCGCGGTCGAACCACACGCTCATTGCCGCCGATGATGTGGCGCGGATCGGCGACCTTCATGTTCGAGACGATGAGGAAGCTTGGCGTCAGCTTGCCCGCGCTATCGAAAAGCGGAAAGTACTTCTGGTTCTGCCTCATCGTGAGGATCAGGCATTCCTGCGGCACTTCGAGGAACGCGGCGTCGAAGCCGCCGACGTAGACGCTCGGATACTCGACCAGCGCGGTCACTTCGTCGAGCAGCTCCTCGTAGGCGCCGAGCCCCGCGTGGTGCCGCGCGGCCTGTGCCTTCAGCTCGTCCTCGATCTGCGCCCTGCGCTCGGCGAAGCTCGCGATGACCATCCCGTGCTCGCGCAGCGTGCGCTCGTATTCCTGCGCGTCGCCGAGGACCACCTCGCCCCTGCCCATGAAGCGATGGCCGCGCGTGCGGTTTCCTGATTGCAGGCCGAGCACGCTGCCGGGGATGACGTTCCGCCCATGCATCATGACCAGGCCGTGCACCGGGCGCACGAACTGCGCGTCGCCGTCGCCCCAGCGCATGACCTTGGGGATCGGCAGCGCCTTCAGCGCTTCTTCGACAAGGGCAGGCACCTCCTCGGCCAGCACCAGGCCCTTGATCCTCGATCGAGCGACCACGACTTCACCCTTCGGCGTCGAGCGCCGCTCGAGCGAGCCGACGCTTACGCCGTGTTTCTTCGCGAATCCCGCGATCGCCTCTGGCGGCGCTTTCGACGGTGGCCCGGTCACTTCGCTCTCGCGGTCTTCCGATTGTCCTCGGACGTCGGTAATGAGAACCGCAAGCCTGCGCGGTGTTGCGAAGACCTGCATGCCGCGCGACTCCGTGGCTTTCAATTGTCTCTTGACGAGGTCGTTCAGCAGGCGCCCGGCGAAAGCCTCCGACAGCTGGCGCAGCGATTTCGGCGGTAGCTCTTCGGTCAGTATTTCGACGAGCAGCGCTTGCATCAGTGCTTCATCGGAAAGCCGAGCCGCTCGCGAGAGTCGTAATACGCCTGTGCCACTGCGCGCGCGAGGGCGCGCACGCGGCCTATGTACGCCGCGCGCTCGGTGACGGAGATCGCGCCGCGCGCATCGAGCAGGTTGAAGGTATGCGAGGCCTTCATCACCATTTCGTAGCCCGGCAGCACGCATTGCGCGTCGATCAGGCGCTTCGCCTCGGCCTCATATTCGCTGAAGTGGCGGAAAAGCATGTCGGTGTTCGAGAGCTCGAAGTTGTACTTCGATTGCTCGACTTCGTTCTGGTGATAGACGTCTCGGTAGGTCACGCCGGGCGTCCAGACCAGGTCGAAAACGCTCTCTTTGCCTTGCAAGTACATCGCCAGGCGCTCCAGGCCATAGGTGATCTCGCCCAGCACCGGCTTGCAGGCGAGGCCGCCGACTTCCTGGAAGTAGGTGAACTGCGTGACCTCCATACCATCGAGCCACACTTCCCAGCCGAGGCCCCAGGCGCCGAGCGTCGGCGATTCCCAGTCGTCTTCGACGAAGCGGATGTCGTGCTTGGCCGGATCAACGCCCACGCTCTGCAAGGATTCCAGATACCGATCCTGCATATCGTCGGGCGAAGGCTTCAGCGCGACCTGGTACTGGTAGTAGTGCTGCAGGCGGTTGGGATTATCTCCGTAGCGACCGTCTTTCGGACGGCGCGAGGGCTGCACATAGGCGGCATTCCACGGTTCTGGCCCGATGGCGCGCAGGAAGGTCGCTGTATGGAATGTGCCTGCGCCGACTTCCATGTCATAGGGCTGCAGCAGCGCGCAGCCTTGGCGGTCCCAGAATGTGTTCAGCTGCAGGATGAGCTGCTGAAAGGTCAGCACGCCGCGAATTCTAGCGGGTGCGACGCGCGCGAATCACCGCAGCCGCTAGGATCGCGAGCGAAAGAAGGACCACCGGCCAGTCGCGCAGTTTCACATACGGCGTGGCACCGGTATATCCCTGCGCCTCGATCTCGAGCCGGTCTTCGGTGAACTGCGACAGGCGCTTCAGCACGCGGCCATCGCGGTCGATCGCGGCGGTGATGCCGCTGTTTGTCGCGGTGAGGTGCATGCGTCCCGTCTCGATGGCGCGCAGGCGCGCGATCGCGAGATGCTGCGCCGGGGCAAGCGAGTCGCCGAACCAGGCAACGTTCGATACGTTCACGAGCATCGTCGCTTCCGGCAGGCTGCGCGCCATCTCAGCGCCGAACACGTCTTCGTAACAGATGTTCATCGCCACGCGCTGCCCGGCGACTTCGAGCGGCGCGCGTTCGGGTGCGCCACGGCTGAAATCCGACAGCGGAATGGACAGCACGCTCAACGTCCAGCCGAATCCGGGCGGCACGAACTCGCCGAACGGCACCAGGTGCACCTTGTGATACAGCTGGCGCGGTGAAGTGCCCAGCGATACCACGCTGTTGTAGTACTCCTCGCCCCTTCGGAACGGCACACCGACCAGTAGATCGCCCTGATTGCGCTTGCCCACCGACTCCAGAAGCGCGAGATACGCGGGATCGATGCGATCCAAGAAAGCCGGCAGGGCCGTTTCCGGGAAGATGACGAGGCGCGCGCGCGTGCCTTCGGCGAGGCGCGCATAGGTCAGGAGGATGGTCGCGGCGCGCTCCGGACGAAACTTCATTTCCTGCTCGATATTTCCCTGCAGCAGGGCGACGCTCACCGGCTCGCCCGCCTTCTGCGACCACTCGACGTGCCGTAGTGCTTCTCCGACGCCGACTACCGCGACGATGGCGATGAGGAACATCGGCCGGTGCTGTGCGACGAGCCACAGCATGCCGGCGATGGCGACCGTGACGAAGGAGACGGCATAGACGCCGCCCAGCGGCGCGTAACCCTGCAGCGGCCATCCGGCCGCGGTGTATCCGATCGCAAGCCATGGAAAGCCGGTAAAGATCCACGTCAGCGTCCATTCGAAAAGCACCCAGGCCGCCGGGATGAGCAGGCAGGCGCGGATGCCCGCGGGCGCCGGAATACGCGCCTGCATCCAGCCGGCGGCCGCCGGAAACAGCGCGAGAAAAGCACAGAAGAGCGCGGTGGCGATGCCAGCGAGCACGGGCGGCATGCCGCCGAACCGCGAAAGGCTCACGTAAACCCAGGAGACGCCCGCGCCGAAGAGGCCGAGGCCGAACCAGAATCCGAGCCACGCGCAGCGTCGCGGCGGCGCATCGATCCAGAAATGTATGAGCAGCGCGAGCGTGAGGAAGGCGAGCGGCTCAAGCCCGAAGGGCGCGAACGCGAAAACGCTCGCCGCGCCCGCCAGAAAGGCGATCACGTCTTCGGCTTGTCGACGAGAAGCGTGTAAACGCGCCGGCTGTCGGCGCGCAGCACTTGGAAGCGCAGGCCGTCGATCCCCACCGACTCGCCGCGCTTCGGCAGGCGGCCGAGGTGCTTGATGAGGAAGCCGCCGATGGTGTCGGCACCTTCCTCCGGAAAGCGCGTGCCGAAGACGCTATTGAAATCGGCGATCTGCGTGATCGCCTTGACGCGGTGGCGACCGCCCGGCTCGGGCAGGATGTTGTCCGAGGCCTCGTCGAAGTCGTACTCATCCTCGATGTCGCCGACGATCTGCTCGAGCACGTCCTCGATGGTGACCAGTCCGGCGACGCCGCCGTACTCGTCGATGACGATCGCCATGTGGTTGCGGCTCGCGCGGAACTCGCGCAGGAGCACGTTCAGCCGCTTCGCCTCCGGCACGAATACCGCGGGGCGCAGCATCTCGCGTACATTGAACTCTTCTTCGCCGGCGTAAAAGCGGAGAAGATCTTTGGCGAGCAGCACACCGATCACGTCGTCGCGGTTCTGGTCGATTACCGGGAAGCGCGAATGCGCGGTACCGATCACCTGCTTCACGAACGTCTCGACCGGCTCGTTGATGTCGATGAAGTCGACCTGGGCGCGAGGAATCATGATGTCGCGCACCGCCATCTCGGACACGGTAAGCGCGCCTTCGATGATCGAGAGCGCGTCGGCGTCTAGCAGATTGCGGGAATACGCCGCCCGCAGGAGTTGGGCGAGGTCGCTCCGGTCGCCGGGCTCGCGCATGAGGAGCGCCGACAGGCGCTCGAGCAAGCTTGGTCGGGACGGATCGTTCATGCCGGCGATTCATTCTACCGTGTACGGATTTGCGATCCCCAGGCGGCGCAAGAGCGCGATCTCGCGCGCGGCCATGCGCTCGGCATCCCGTTTCTTTTCATGGTCGTAGCCGCGCAGATGCAGGCAGCCGTGCACGACCAGATGCGCGTAATGCGCCGCCAGGCTCTTGCCCTGCGCGCGCGCCTCGCGACGGATCACCGGATGACAGAGCACGATGTCGCCGGTGGCGAAGGTGAGCACGTTGGTCGCGCGATCTTTCTTGCGGTAGACACGGTTGAGGCGCCGGCCCTCGGCCGCGCCGACGATGCGGAGCGTGAGCGGTACGGCCGCCGCGGTGCGCGCCCATTGCCGCAGCGCCGCGGGCGAGGGCACGCCGCGACGGGTGACCGCGTACTGTATGGCGACGCTATTCTTCCTGGGCGCGCGAGTCGTAGGCATCGATGATGCGCGCGACCAGCGGATGGCGCACCACGTCCTGCGCGCCGAACTGCGTGAACGCGATGCCGCGCACGCCGTCGAGGATGCGGCGCGCCTCGATGAGCCCGCTCTTCTGGCCGCGCGCAAGGTCGATCTGCGTGACGTCGCCGTTCACCACGGCCTTCGCGCCGAAGCCGATGCGCGTCAGGAACATCTTCATCTGCTCGGGCGTGGTGTTCTGCGCCTCATCGAGGATGATGAACGAATGGTTGAGCGTGCGTCCGCGCATGTAGGCGAGCGGCGCGATTTCAATGGTGCCCCGCTCGATGTGCTTTTGCACTTCCTCGGGCGGAAGCATGTCATGAAGCGCGTCGTAAAGCGGGCGCAGGTAGGGCGTG
>JAICPQ010000262.1 GCA_025929745.1 Burkholderiales bacterium
GCAAAGAGCCTGACGTGCGACGAGAAGGCGCGGCGCTCCTAACCGAAATCCAGATGGTGCTGCACGCGCATGCGGTCAACGAAACGCGCGAAGCGCGCGGCGAGCCCGCGGTCAATAGCGTGTGGTTCTGGGGCGCGGGTCGCGCCGACAGTGCGCATTGCGTATGGCAGTCCGTCGCCGCGGACGATCCGGCGATCATCGGCGCGGCGCGCCTCGCCGGCGCGCGCCAAAGACCGTTGCCGCGCTCGGCCGCGGAGTGGATCGAGCGCCTGCCGGAAGGCGTGCGCCACCTTGCGGTGCTGGATGGGCTGCGCGCGCCGCTCGCGCTGGAGCAAGATGTGGACGAAAAGATTGCCGCATTCGAGCGCGACTGGTTCGCGCCGCTTCTCGGCGCGCTGCGCAGCGGGAGTATCGGCATGGTGAGCTTGCACGCACCTGACGGCGCGCAGGCGTTAAGCTTCGAAACGATCCGGGGGGATCTGCGGCGCTTCTGGCGCCTACCCAAGAACATCGAACGCTACGCATGAAGATCGTCGAGCGCCCGTACGCCGAGACGAGCCGCCGCGCGCTCCTCGACGCCGGCATGCATCCGGTGCTCGCGCGTGTGTACGCCGGGCGCAACATCAGAAGCGCAGCCGAGCTCGCCTACGGGCTTGACGGTCTGATCGCGCCGGCTTCGATGAAGGGCCTAGCTAGCGCCGCGGCTCTCCTCGCTGATGCCATCGCGCAGGGCAAGCGCCTGCTCATCATCGCGGACTACGACGCGGACGGCGCCACGGCGTGCGCCGTCGGCATTCGCGCGCTTCGCGCCTTCGGCGGCAACGTCGAGTACCTGGTGCCCGACCGCTTCAAGCTCGGCTACGGCCTCTCGCCGGAACTGGTTGAACTTGCGGTGCAGCGCAACCCCGACCTGCTCATCACCGTGGATAACGGCATCGGGAGCGTCGAAGGTGTCGCGCGCGCAAAGAGCCTCGGCATCGCCACGCTCATTACCGACCATCACCTTCCCGGTCCGCAGCTACCCGCCGCTGAGTGCATCGTCAATCCCAACCAGCCCGGCTGCGAGTTTCCTTCCAAGGCGCTCGCCGGCGTCGGCGTCATGTTCTACGTGATGCTCGCGCTTCGCGCCGAGCTGCGCAGGCGCGGGCGCTTTCCCGAGGGCAAGGAGCCCAACCTCGCGGCGCTGACCGACCTCGTGGCGCTCGGCACGATCGCCGACGTCGTGCCGCTCGATGCCAACAACCGCAACCTCGTATCGCAGGGACTGAAACGCATCCGCGCGGGACGTTGCGCGCCGGGGATCGCGGCGCTTATGCGCGCGGCCGGGCGGGCGCTCGCCGAAGTGTCGAGCTTCGATCTGGGCTTCGTGGTCGGCCCGCGCCTCAACGCCGCCGGGCGGCTCGCCGACATGAGCCTAGGCATCGAGTGCCTCATCACGGAGGACGAGGCGCGCGCGGCAAACTGCGCGCAGGAGCTCGATCGGCTGAATCGCGAGCGCCGCGATATCGAGGCGTCCATGCTGACGCAAGCTCTGGCGGCCCTGGAGCAGGCATCGGGCACCGACGGAAATACGTTCTTTCATCCCGAGTGGCACCAGGGCGTAGTGGGGATCGTGGCGTCGCGCCTCAAGGACCGCCTGCATCGTCCGGTGATCTGCTTTGCCCGGGCCGAAGAAGCGGGTGCCATGGTGCTGCGCGGTTCCGGGCGCTCCATTGCGGGGCTGCATTTGCGCGATGCGCTCGATGTCGTTTCCAAGCGTGCGCCGGGGCTCATCCGCCGCTTCGGTGGCCATGCGATGGCCGCGGGCCTCACCATCGCGGCTGGCGATTACGAGCGCTTCGCCGGGGAATTCGAACGCACAGTGGAAGAGTTCCTTCCACCCGCTGCGCGGCTGCGGGTGGTCGAGACCGATGGCGCGCTCGACGCCATGCATTTCTCGCTCGAAGTGGCGCGTCTGCTCGACGCCGGCATCTGGGGCCAGGGCTTTCCGCAGCCAGTGTTCTGCGATACATTTCTCGTGGAAAATCAGCGCGTCGTGGGCGAGCGGCACCTGAAACTATGGCTGATGAAGAACGGGCGCCGGATCGAGGCGATGCGCTTCGGCGCGCTCGATCCCCTTCCGCAACGCGTGCGCGCGGCCTACCGCCTCAGCGTGAACGAGTTCAACGGCCTGAAGAACATCCAGCTCAACGTGGAGCACTTCGAATGATTCGTACCTGCTTTGCGGGCGCGGCGCTCGCCGTTTCCGGTCTCGCGCTTGCGGCCGACCTGCAGCCGATCAAGGACGCCGGCCCGTACGTCCCCTCACCGCAAAGCGTGGTCGCCGACATGCTGCGCTACGCCGACGTCGGTCCGAACGACTATCTGATCGACCTCGGCTCGGGTGATGGGCGCATCGTGCTCACCGCGGCGAAGGTGTTCGGCGCGCGCGGCTTCGGGGTCGAAATCAAGGATGACCTCGTAAAGAAGTCGAACGAGGCGGCGAAGAACGAAGGCCTCGCCGACCGCGTGAAGTTCATGAAGCAGGATCTCTTCAAGACCGACATGTCGCAGGCCACGGTGATCACGATGTACCTGCTGCCGGACACCGTGAACCTCCTCAAGGACAAGTTCCTCGCCGAGCTAAAGCCGGGCACGCGCATCGTCTCGCACGACTATCCGCTCACCGGCTGGATCCCCGAGAAGTACGTACAGATGGACCTCGAGGACAAGGTGCAGATCAGCGGCGTGACGACCACGCTCATCTACCTCTATGTGGTGCCGGCGAACGTGGCGGGCCGCTGGAGCGCACAGATGCCGCCGGCGCTGGCGAAGCAGCCGGCGACGCTCTCGCTCAAGCAGCAGCTCACGCGCGTGAGCGGCAGCCTGCGCCTGGACGGCAAGGACGTGGCGCTCGAGGACGTGAAGCTGCGCGGCGACCAGCTGAGCTTCCGGCTCGCCGGCCGCAAGGCGACGTTCTCCGGCGTGGTGAAAGGCAAGTCGATCGAAGGCCTGGTGGACGGCAAGACGCCGTGGAGCGCGACGCTCGGCGGATGAAGCTACGCGTCAGCGCCTCGGGCCGCAGCTTTGAGATCGAGCTGAACGACACACCCACCGCCAGAGCGCTGCTCGAGGCGACGCCGTTCGAATCGCACGCGCAGACCTGGGGTGAGGAGGTCTACTTCTCCGCGCCCGTGAGCGCCAAGGTGGAGCCCGAC
>JAICPQ010000026.1 GCA_025929745.1 Burkholderiales bacterium
CGAGGCGATGACGCTCGCGCATCGCATGATCGTCATGAATGCCGGGCGCGCGGAACAGGTCGGCGCCCCGCTGGAGGTTTACGCCCGCCCGGCCACCACCTTCGTGGCCGGTTTCATCGGCTCGCCGCCGATGAACCTGGTGCCGCAGGAGCGCGACGGGCGCAGGGTGCTCTTCGGCATCCGGCCCGAGCACCTGGAACCCTGCGCCGAAGCCGAAGCGAAGCTCCTTCCCGAGATCGATCTCATCGAGCCGCTCGGCGCCGACACGCTCGTGTACGGTCACCTCGACGGTGGAACGCGCATTGCCGCGCGCCTGCACTCGTCGGTGCGCGCGAACACCGGCCGGCTGCCGCTGCGCTACAGCCTCGAGCACGTTCACTATTTCGACGCGCAAACCGGCGCACGCATCTAGTTAAAATCGGGCTCTGACCCCGATTTTCGCCCTTAGGACCACTCCGCTTCATCCCCGCACCGCCGCGATCTGCGCGAGCCACGCGTGGCGCCGCTGGGCTGGCTATATCGTGGCGAGCTCGTACGAACTCTCGCACGAGCGGGAATACCACGCGATTCGGAGCGCCGCCGCTCTGCTCGATGTCTCTCCGCTCTACAAATATCGCGTGCGAGGCAAGGACGCGGCGCGCCTGCTGCATCTTGTGGTGACGCGCAGCGTCGAGGACATGAAAGTCGGACAGGTTGGGTACACGCCCTGGTGCGACGCCGCCGGCAAGGTGCTGGACGACGGCACCATCGCGCGCCTCGGCGAGCGCGAGTTCCGCATGACGGCGGCCGAGCCCAACTTGCGCTGGCTCGAGGACAACGCGGTCGGTCTCGACGTCAGTGTGGAGGACGTATCGGACTCGTTGGCCGCGCTTGCCCTGCAGGGGCCGGCATCGCGCATCATCCTGGAGGAGATCGACCTCAAGTATTTCCGCATCGCTGACACCACGTTTCGCGGCATCCCGGTTCAGGTCTCGCGCACCGGATACACCGGCGACCTCGGCTTCGAGCTATGGGTGCGCAAGGAGCGCGCGCTCGCCCTTTGGGACGCCTTGATCGAAGCGGGCACGCCCTACGGAATTGTGCCGGCCGGGATGCTCGCGCTCGACGTGGCTCGCATCGAAGCGGGGTTGATGCTGATCGACGTCGATTACGTGCCGGCGCGCAAGGCGTTGATCGACAGCCAGACCTCGAGTCCATTCGAGCTCGATCTCGCGTGGACCGTGAATCTCCAGAAGGAGCGCTTCGTCGGGCGCGAGGCGCTCGCCGCCGAGGCGGCGCGCGGGCCGCAATGGCAGTTCGTCGGCGTGGAAATCGAGTGGCAATCGCTCGAGCGCTTGTATGCCGAAGTCGGCCTCGCCACGCGCCTGCCAGCCACGGCGTGGCGCACGAGTGTGCCGATCTATTCCGGGGGCGAACAGGCGGGTTACGCGACGAGCGGCGGCTGGTCGCCGCTCCTGAAGAAGTACGTCGCGCTCGCGCACCTGCAATCGAAATGGGCCGCACCGGGTACCGGGCTCGAGATCGAGATCACGGTCGAACATCGCCGCAAGCGCGCCGGGGCGCGCGTCGTTAAGAAGCCGTTCTTCGACCCGGAGCGCAAGCGTGGCTAGCTACGATGCGGTGGTCATCGGCGCTGGCCACAACAGCCTCGTCTGCGCCGCCTATCTCGCGCGCGCGGGTCGCAAAGTACTCGTCGTCGAGCGACGCGAGCGCATCGGCGGCGCCGCGGTCACCGAGGAGGTGTTCCCGGGATTCCGTTTTTCGGTCTTTTCCTACGTAGTCAGCCTGCTGCGGCCAGAGATCATTCGCGAGCTCGAACTTCCGCGCCACGGCCTGCACATCCTGCCGCTCGAAAGCACGTTCACTCCGCTTCCGGATGGAAATTACCTGGCGCAGTGGAACGATCATGATCAGAACCGCCGCGAGCTCGCGCGCCATTCGCTGCGCGACGCCGAGGCGTACGATGAGTTCGGCCTCATGCTGCACCAGATGGCACGCGCGGTGAAGCCGCTGCTCGCCATGGCGCCGCCTGATCCGACCTCGCTCTCCTTCGGCGATCTTATGGGCATGAAGCGCCTTGGCGAGCATTTTCGCGGCCTGGGCGTTAAGCGGTTCAGTATGCTGACCAAGCTTCTCACCATGAGCTCGGCCGACTTTCTCGACGAGTGGTTCGAGAGCGAGCCGCTCAAGGCGACGAAATCGGCGAGCGGCATCATCGGCACGCTGCTCGGACCCCGCTCGCCAGGCACGGCGTACGTGCTCCTACATCACTATATGGGCGAGCTCGACGGCGTATTCCGCGCTTGGGGCTTCGCCAAAGGCGGCAACGGCTCCGTTACGGCGGCGATCGCCGGCGCGGCGCAGGCCGCCGGCGCCGAGATTCGCACGGCGGCTCCGGTGGCGCAGGTCCTGGTCAAACACGGTCGCGCGCGAGGGGTCCTGCTCGACGATGGCGAGGAAATCGGCGCCAAGCTCGTCGTGTCCGGCGCCGACCCCCGGCGCACGTTCCTCGGGCTGGTAGGAGAACAACATTTGCCGGGCCCTTTCGTAGACTCCATCCGGCGGTTTCGCTTCCGGGGCTCATCGGCCAAGGTGAACCTTGCGCTCGGCGAGCTGCCTGACTTCGCGGCGCTGCCCGGGCGCGGTCCGCACCTGCGCGGCGCGGTCTCCATCAGCCCAAGCGTGGATTATCTCGAGCGGGCGTACGATGAGGCAAAGTACGGGGAGTACTCGAAGCGTCCGTACATGGACATCGTCATCCCTTCGCTGCTCGACCCGCAGATGGCGCCGCCGGGAAAGCACGTGATGTCGATTTTCGTCCAGTACGCGCCGTACCAGCTGAACGGTGGCTGGACCGACGCGCGGCGCGAGGCTTTCGGCGATACGGTGGTCGACACGCTCGCGCAATACGCGCCGAACCTGAAGAACGCGATTCTGCACCGCCAGGTGGTGACACCGGCCGATATCGAGCGCATCGTAGGCCTGTCCGAGGGCAACATTTTCCAGGGCGAGCTCTCGCTTCAGCAGATGTTCTTCCTGCGGCCGGTCCCCGCGTGGGCAAAGTACCGCACACCCGTGTCGGCGCTCTGGCAATGCGGCGCGGGCACGCACCCCGGGGGCGGAGTCATGGGTGCCTCCGGCCGCAACGCCGCCATGCAGATCCTGGGGCGCTCGTGAGCCGCACCATCGTCATCGGCGGCGGCGCCGACGCCCTCGTCGCCGCACAGGTGCTCGCGCGTGGCGGCCACGAGGTCATGGTGATCGAAAGCCGCGCAGCGTCCGCCGAAGAGGGTTGGACGCCTGCCAAGGTGCTGCGCGCGCTCGAGCTCGAGCCGGTCGAGCTCCAGTGGCCCGAGCCTTGGCTCAGCGCCCCGCTTCCCGCCGGCGGCCGTCTCGAGCTCTGGCGCGATGTTGCGCGCTCGGTGGAGTCGATCCGGTGCGTGAGTCCCAAGGACGCCGAGCGCTGGCCGGAATTCTGCGAACGCATGGCCAAACTCGCGCGTTTTCTGGAAAGCGTCTATAGCGAAGCGCCGCCCGACCCGCTCAGTCCGCGGTTCGCGCTGCGCGCACGGCGCCTCGGCCGGCGCGGGCTCGAGGATCTGCTGCGCATCCTGCCGATGCCGGTCGCGGAGCTTCTCGACGACTGGTTCGAAAACGATGTGCTGAAGGGGTTGCTTGGCGCCGCCGGCGTCCAACACATCATGCAGGGCCCGCGTTCCGCCGGCACGGCATTTCGCTTTCTCCACCATCACGTCGGCAGCCCGACAGGGGTATTTCGCCCGCCGCGCTCCAATGTGATCGAGCTCTTACGCCGGCTGCCACGCGTGGAGCTCCAGAACACGGAGGTGCTGCACATCGCAGTGCGCGCCGGCTCGGTCGTTGGCGTGGTGCTCAAGGACGGGCGCGAGCTCGATGCCGACATTGTCGTGAGTAGCATCGAACCTCGGCGCACGCTCGTCGAGCTTGTCGAGCCTGGGTGGCTCGACCCGGAGTTAGTGCGCGCGCTGAGGTATGTAAGGCGCCGCGGCGTGGCGGCGCGCATTCGCCTGCAGCTCGACCGCTCTCCGGGATTTTCCGCGCTGGCGCTCGCGCCTTCGCTCGATTATCTGGAGCGCGCCTACGACGACGCGAAGCACGGCCGCGTCTCGCGCGAGCCTTACCTGGAGGCGACGTGCGACGCCCAACACCGGATGGAAGTGCTCGTGCAGTACGTGCCTTACAAGCAGAAAGCCGTATCGCTCGAGGGGCGTGTGCTCGGGGTGCTCGGCGAGCATTGGGGCGAAGCCCGGCCGACTCATACCGAGTTCCTCAGTCCGCGTGAACTCGAGGAGTTCGAGGGCTGGCCGGAAGGCCAGCCGCATCATGCGGAACTGAGCCTGGACCAGGCGCTCTGGATGCGCCCGCTACCCGAACTTGCGCGTTACCGCGCGCCGCTACCCGGTTTGTGGCTGTGCGGCCCGGCGATGCACCCAGGCGCGGGTATCGCTGGCGCTAGCGGGTTCCATTGCGCGCATGCGATTCTGGGTCGCTAGCGTCTTCCTCGTTTTCGCCAGTTCGCTGTGCGCCGCAGAGCCGCTCCGCGGCTACGCCGCCGAAGTGGGGGCATTCACGGTATCCGGCGTGTCGTCCGGCGGCTATATGGCCGTGCAGATGCACGTTGCCTATTCCAGCCGGGTGCAGGGCGCTGCCGCGATCGCCGCCGGGCCCTACTATTGCGCGCGAGGCAGCCTATGGAGCGCCCGGAATGAGTGCATGACCGGCGCGCCGGCACCGAGCCGGAGCGACGCCGAGCGCTTCGAGCGCGAAAAGCGCATCGACCCGCTCGCCAATCTCCCGGCGGCCCGCGTTTGGCTCTTCTCGGGCACACAGGACCGCACCGTCGTGCCGCGGGTCGTGGAGGCGCTGGCGAAGCAGTACGCGCTTTTCGGTGCCAGTCCCGTGCTGGTAGCGGACAAGGCGGCCGGGCATGCCATGGTGACCGAGCATGCCGGCGCCGCCTGCTCCGCGACCGGGCCGCCGTTCATCAACGACTGCGACTACGACGCCGCCGGCGAACTGCTGCGGCACTTGCTTGGCCCGCTGTTGTCCCCATCTAGCAGCTCCGATGGACAGCTGGTCGCGTTCGACCAGCGCGAATTCGATGAAGCGCATGCCGCCGGCATGGCTAAGTCGGGCTTCGCTTACGTGCCGAAGACATGCTTCGGCGGAAAGTGCCGGGTGCACATCGCGTTTCACGGCTGCCGTCAAAACGCCGATGCGGTCGGTGAGCGTTTCGTGCGCGAGGCGGGATACAACCGCTGGGCGGACACGAACCGCTTGATCGTGCTCTACCCGCAGACGGCGGCGCGTTACGGGTGGTGGGCGTTCAACCCGCGTGCCTGCTGGGACTGGTGGGGCTACACCGGCCCGGCGTATGCGACGAAAGAAGCCCCGCAATTGCGCGCGGTCGTCGCCATGGTGGAGCGGCTTGGTTCACAACGGAAGGAGCGATGATGACGCAAATATTGAGACTCTTCGCATTGGCGGCGCTCACTGCGCTTTCGGGCTGCGGCTACAACACGCTGCAGACGACGGACGAGGCGATCAAGTCGGCATGGTCGGAAGTGCTCAACCAATACCAGCGCCGCGCCGATCTCGTGCCCAACCTCGTGGAAACGGTCAAAGCGTTCGCGGCACAGGAGCGGGAAGTGCTGACCGCGGTCACCGAGGCGCGCTCGCGCGTCGGCAGCATCCAGGCAACACCTGAGCTGGTCGACAATCCGGAGGCGTTCCAGCGCTTCCAAGCCGCGCAAGGCGAGCTCTCCAGCGCACTTTCGCGGCTTCTGGTCGTGGCGGAGAACTATCCGCAGCTCAAGTCCGACGCCAACTTCCGCGATTTGCAGGCGCAGCTGGAAGGTACGGAAAACCGCATCGCGGTGGCGCGGAACCGCTATATCAAGTCCGTGCAGGACTACAACGTCACGGTGCGCTCGTTCCCCACCAACCTCACCGCGATGGCGTTCGGCTACAAGACGAAGCCGAACTTCACCGTGGAAAACGAGCGCGCAATCTCAACGGCGCCTAAGGTGGATTTCGGCACTACGAAGAAGTGATCCGCGCCGCGGTTCTTGTCTTTTTTGCCCTCACAACTTGGGCGCAGCTGGCCGTTCCGCCGCTCACAGCGCGCGTCACCGACCAGACCGGCACGCTTACCCGCGAGCAGCAGGCCGGCCTCGAGCGCATGCTGCAGGAGTTCGAGGCCCGCAAGGGTACGCAGATCGCGGTGCTTATGGTGGCGAGCACCAAGCCCGAGCCGATCGAGCAGTACGCGCTGCGCGTCGGTGAGCAGTGGAAGATCGGCCGCAAGAAAGTCGACGACGGCGCGATTCTCGTGGTTGCGAAGGACGACCGCGCGTTGCGCATTGAAATCGGCTATGGCCTCGAAGGCGTTTTGAACGACGCGACGGCGAGCCGGATCATCCGCGAGGTGATCGTGCCGCGTTTTCGCGAGGGCGACTTCTATGGCGGCATCAACGCGGGCCTCGATCGCATGATGCGCCTGATCGACGGCGAGCCGCTCCCCGCGCCGCAGAAGAGTGCCTCGCCGGCGGCCGAGGGCGGCTGGATGCAGCTTCTTCCCATGCTTCTCATCGTCGCACTGATCGGCGGCGGCATCCTGCGCGCGATGTTCGGGCGCTTCCTGGGCGCGGCGGCCACCGGTGGCGTGGTCGGCTTTCTCGCCTGGACGCTGGCCGGGACCCTATTGATCGCGCTGATCGCCGCGCTTTTCGCCTTCATCTTCACCTTGGGCGGCGGCGGCGGGCGCCGGTACTACGGTGGCGGCTTCCCCGGCGGTGGTATCGGTTTCCCGCGCGGGGGCGGCGGCTGGGGCGGCGGCGGTGGGTTTCGCGGCGGCGGCGGCAGCTTTGGCGGTGGCGGTGCCTCCGGACGCTGGTAGATGGACCTTGCGCGCCTTGCTCGCCACCTCGCCGTCCTTCCGGGCGCGGTGAAGCGCGCCTTTCCGCCTTCGGCGATGACCGCCATCGAGCAGGCGATCGCCGAAAGCGAGCGCCAACATGGCGGCGAAGTTCGCTTCGCCGCAGAGCCGGCGCTCGATACTGGCGCGCTGCTCGCCGGTCAGACCGCGCGCGAGCGTGCGATCGAGGTGTTCTCGCTTCTGCGCCTGTGGGATACCAGCGAGCGCAACGGCGTTCTCATCTACCTCTTGCTCGCCGACCGCGACATCGAAATCGTCGCCGACCGGGGCGTGAACGCCAAGGTCGCATCGGCGGAGTGGGAGGGGATCTGCCGCACGATGGAGCAGGGTCTCAAGGCCGGCCGCAACGGTGAAGCGGTCGTCGCCGGCATCCAGCGGGTATCGGCACTGCTCGCGCACCACTTTCCGCGCCGCGCCGACGACCGCAATGAGCTTCCGGATCGACCGGTGAGGCTCTAGCCGCGCTTGACCTTCCCATCGGGGCAAGGTTCAGACTGCGTTCATGGACATCCGGCTACCCATCGAAGGCATGACATGCGCTTCGTGCGTCAGCCGCGTCGAGCGGGCGCTTAGACGCGTCCCGGGAGTGGAGCGCGCCGAAGTGAACCTGGCGACCGAGACCGCCACCGTAGCGCTCGGGCAGGGCGCTTCACCACAGGCGCTCATTACGGCGGTGCGCGATGCGGGGTACGAAGCACACCTCGCCCCGCAACCATCAACATCGCAGGATCGAAGCTGGTGGCGCGTGGCGGCGGCGGCCGCTCTGACCGCGCCGTTGCTCCTGGGGATGGTTTTTGATGCCCCGCTGTCGCCGTGGCTGCAGCTCTTGCTCGCCACGCCCGTGCAATTCGTGCTCGGCGCGCGTTTCTACCGGGCGGGCTGGAAGGCGCTGCGCGCGCGCACCGGAAACATGGACCTTCTCGTCGCGCTCGGCACGACGGCGGCCTACGGGCTCTCGGTATATCTCCTCATGAAGGGCGTTCATCACCTCTACTTCGAAGCCGGCGCCGCGGTGATCACGCTCGTGCTGCTCGGCAAGTGGCTCGAAAGCCGCGCGAAGCGCCAGACCACCGAAGCCATTCGAGCGCTGCAGTCGCTGCGGCCGGAAACCGCCCGCGTGCGGCGCTCGGGCGGCGAAGTGGAAGTCGCGCTCGCCGAAGTGAAGATCGGCGACGTCGTCGTCGTGCGTCCGGGCGAGCGCATACCGGCCGACGGCGAGATCATCGAGGGGCGCACGCATGCCGACGAATCGATGCTGACTGGCGAATCGCTGCCGGTAGCGAAGGAGCCGGGTAGCTTCGTCACCGGCGGAGCGCTGAACGCGGAAGGACTGATCGCGGTGCGCGTCGCCGCAATTGGCGCCCAATCGGTGCTTGCCCGCATCCTCCAGCTCGTGGAGAGCGCGCAGGCGAAAAAGGCGCCGATCCAGAGGCTGGTGGATCGGGTCAGCGCGGTTTTCGTGCCCGTAGTCCTCGTCATCGCGGCCGCGACACTGCTTTCCTGGGGACTCGTCAGTGGCGATTGGGAGCACGCGGTCCTCAACGCCGTGGCGGTCCTCGTCATCGCTTGTCCGTGCGCCCTCGGTCTCGCCACTCCGACGGCGATCATGGCCGGCACGGGGGTCGCGGCGCAGAACGGCATCCTCATCAAGGACGCCGAAGCGTTGGAGACGGCGCATGCGGTCGATGTGGTGGCGTTCGACAAGACCGGGACCTTAACCCGCGGTACGCCGACGCTCGTGGGGTTCGAAGCGCACGACATGGAAAGCTCCACCGCGCTTGCGCTCGCTGCAGCGGTCCAGATCGGCAGCGAGCACCCGCTTGCAAAGGCCGTCATCGAGGCGGCAAAGGGTTCTTCGATCCCGCCTGCTACGGGTGCAAAAGCGCTTCCGGGACGCGGCCTCGAAGCGCGCGTGAAAGGGCGGCGGCTTGCCCTCGGTTCGAGCCGCTGGATGCGGGAGCTGGGTGTGGATCTTGCGCCGCTTGCCGGCAAGGCAGCGGCGTGGGAGCGCGATGGCCGAACGGTTTCATGGCTCGCCGACATGGCGGACGTCGGCTTGATCGCGGCGCTCGCCTTTGGCGACGAGCCGCGCGCGGAGGCCGGTGAGGCCGTGCAACGACTTAAAGCGCGCGGCGTGCGCACGGTCATGCTTTCGGGCGACAGCGCTGCGGCAGCCAGCGCCGTCGGTCGACGCCTGGGGATCGACGAAGTGCGCGCGCCCATCCTTCCGGAAGAAAAAGCGAATGCCATCGCCACGCTGCGCTCAACGCACCGCGGCGTCGCGATGGTGGGCGATGGCGTGAACGATGCGCCGGCGCTTGCCGCCGCCGATCTCGGCGTGGCGATGGGCAGCGGAACCGATGTCGCCATGCACGCGGCGGGCGTTACGCTCATGCGTCCCGACCCGCGCCTCGTCGCCGACGCGCTCGACATTTCGCGCCGCACCTACGCAAAGATTCGACAGAATCTTTTTTGGGCCTTCGTTTACAACGTCGTGGGTATTCCGCTTGCGGCGCTCGGTATCTTGAGTCCGGTGCTGGCCGGTGCAGCGATGGCCCTCTCCAGCGTCAGCGTGGTCGGCAATGCCTTGCTCCTCAAGCGGTGGAAAGCGAATGAGAACGATTGAGAACATCGGCGCCGCGTCGAAGGCGAGCGGCGTTTCCGCAAAGATGATCCGCCACTACGAGGACATCGGGCTGCTGCCCAAGGTCGCGCGCTCCTTCGGCAACTATCGCGTGTATTCGGCGAACGACATCCACGTGTTGCGCTTCATCCGTCGGGCGCGCGACCTCGGCTTCTCGATCGAAGAGATCCGCGAGCTTCTCGGCCTGTGGCGCAACAAGTCACGCTCCAGCGCCGCGGTCAAGAAGATCGCCGGAAAGCACATCGCCGACCTGCGCGTAAAGATCGCAGAGCTCGAGTCGATGGTGCAGACGCTCGAGCACCTCACGCGAAATTGCCACGGCGATCACCGCCCCGACTGTCCAATCCTGGATGACCTGTCTCGTTGAACGAGGAAAACTGATGAAGCTTTGGTTGATTGCAGCATTCATGTTCGCCCCGCTGGCCTTCGCACAAGACCACGGCGGCCATGGCCGCCCGAAGGAAACATCGTTCGGCCGGCCGGTCGACGCGAAGAAGGCGAGCCGCGTCGTACGCGTGGAGATGTCGGACCAGATGCGATTTACGCCGGCGCAAATCACCGTCAAGCAAGGCGAGATCGTGCGCTTCGAGCCGGTCAACAAAGGCCAGGTGATGCACGAAATGGTGCTCGGCACGTTGGACGATCTCAAGAAATACGCCGAGCTGATGAAGAAGAATCCCGGCATGCCGCACGACGCGCCGCATATGGCGCATGTCGCGCCGGGCAAGTCGGGAACGATCGGCTGGCAGTTCACGACACCGGGCGAGTTCTTCTACGCCTGTCTGGTTGCGGGACACTATGAAGCCGGGATGATCGGAAAAGTGACGGTTCAGTCTGATCGGGTGAGCAACATCAAGGCGCTGTCGAGCGAAGACGTCGAGCAGTACCTTTCCGGCGCCGGAATGGGTTACGCAAAGGCGGCGGAGCTCAACCGCCATCCGGGGCCCATGCACGTGCTGGAGCTCGCCGACCAGCTCAAGCTCACCGCGGAGCAGCGCACCGCCACGGCAAAGCTGATGGAAGCGCACAAGGCCGAAGCGCGCAAGATTGGCGCACGGCTGGTTGCCGCGGAGCGCGCGCTCGACGAGCTCTTCCGCGGTGGCGCGGTGGCCGGCGACGCGCTGGCTCAGGCCGTGGCGCGTACCGCGGTGCTCGAAGGTGAGTACCGCCTTGCGCATCTGGAAACGCATCGGCGCATGCGCACGCTGCTTTCCGATGCGCAGCTCGCGCGCTACGACGCACTGCGCGGCTACGCGGCGCGATGAACCGACGGCAGTTCCTGTCCTTGTCGACGCTGACTCTCGCACCACGAGTCGGCGCCGCAACGCCGATTAGAAAGCTGTCGCTTGGCATCGGCCGCCAGGCGCTCGTCGGCGCCGGTCACCCGGATACCGCGGTGTGGTCGTATAACGGCACAGTCCCCGGGCCGGAACTGCGCTTCAAGCAGGGCGAGCGCCTGCGCATCGAGGTCGAGAACGCGCTCCCGGTTGAGACCACAGTGCATTGGCATGGAATTCGGTTGCCGAACGCGATGGACGGCGTCCCAGGAGTCACGCAGAAACCCATAAGCAGGGGCGGTCGCTTCCTCTACGAGTTCGACCTCCCGGATGCCGGCACCTTCTGGTATCACCCACATCTCGGTAGTCCCGAGCAAGTGGCCCGCGGGCTCTACGGCGCGCTTATCGTGGAGGAGCGCAATGCACCGCCGGTGGACCGCGATGTGGTCTGGGTGCTTTCCGATTGGCGGCTCGACCGCGAAGCGCGCATCGTCGAGAACTTCGGCAATCCGATGGACGCGAGCCACGCCGGCCGCATCGGTAATACCGTGACGGTAAACGGCGCGATCCTCGAGTCGTTCAGCGTGCGCGCCGGTGAGCGCATCCGCCTGCGTTTGATCAACGCCTCGAATGCGCGGATTTACGGACTGGAATTCGAGGGACACGAGCCGCAGCTCATCGCGCTGGATGGTCATCCGCTTGAACCGCGCGCATCGGCGCGGCTCGTCCTTGGACCCGGGATGCGCGCCGACCTGATGCTCGATTGCAAGGGAAATCCCGGGAGCGCGCACCGGGTCATCGACACGTTCTACCGTCAACGCGCGTACGAGCTTCTCAAGGTCGAATACGGAACGCAGCGCGCGTCACGAACTTCGTTCGAGCCGGTGCCGCGGTTAGCGGCGAACCCGATTTCGGTACCTGACCTCGCCAAAGCCGAACGCCACCGCATCGTCTTCGGCGGCGGGATGATGGGCCGGGGAGGAATGATGGGCGGCATGCCTGGCCGGCCGGGCCTTTTCTGGACGGTGAACGGCAATGCCGTGCCTGAACATGCGCACCAAGAAGTGCTGCTGAAGCTCAAGCACGGCGCCTCCTATGTGTTCGAGCTGGTGAACGACACCGCGTGGCACCACCCGATCCATCTGCATGGCCACGTGTTTCGCGTGCTCCCCGGCGGGCACTGGACCGATTCAGTGCTGCTCGATCCGGACGCTCGCGCCGAGATCGCTTTCGTCGCCGATAACCCAGGCGACTGGATGCTTCATTGCCACGTGCTCGAGCATCAGGCGACCGGCATGATGGCGCTAGTGCGCGTTGCGTAAGGCCGCTGTTTGCCTCGTTCTAGCTGCGGGCTGCTCGCGGCCGCCCGACCTCGCCTTAGGTGAGAGACTCTATGCGCAGCCCGCGCGCCGCACCACGACAGCGGCCATACATGGCACCACGCGGACGAGGTGCTCTTCGGCATCACCAAGCATGGCCTCGTGCCGCCGTATGCGCCGGCCGGCTACGAGAGCGACATGCCGGCCTTCGGCGGTGTACTCACGGATAGAGAAATTCGCTCGGTGCTTAACCGGTGAGCTCGGCGCGCGCGTGGCGGATGACTGCCGTGCCGGACGTCAGGCCGAGGACGGCAAGCGTTGCGGCGACGGCGACGTCGGGCCAGACCGTCCCGGTGCCGAAGACGCCGGCGGCGGCGACCAAAACGAGGATGTTCGCAATAACGTCGTTCCGGGTGCAGAGCCAAACCGAGCGCATGTTCGCGTCGCCTTCACGAAAGCGGTAAAGAAGCGTGGCGACCCCGAAGTTGACCGCGAGTGCGAGTATGCCGACCACCCCCATGGTGATCGCTTCCGGCGGCACGCCGAGCCAAGCGCGCCACGCGGCGTACCCGAGTACCGCGATTCCGTACACCGACATGGCCATGCCTTTGAGCAGCGCCACCCGGGAGATCCATGCGCCGCCAAGCGCGAGCGCGCCGAGGCTGAGTGCGTAATTCGCCGAGTCGCCGAGAAAGTCGGCCGCATCGGCAGCGAGCGCGGAGGATCCGGACCATATTGCCGCGGCGACTTCGATGCCGAACATAAGCACGTTCGCAACGAGGGCGATCCAAAGCACTCGGCGGTACGATATGCCCGAAGGCGGCGGGGGGACGTGGCAGCAGGCGTCGCTCACGTGCCTAATTGAAAACCCTGTAGCCGCTACAGGGTCAAGGTGACTTTATGCGAATTGGCGAACTTGCCCGCAAAGCGGGTGTGGACGTGCAAACGGTGCGGTTCTACGAGCGCGAGGGCCTCCTCGATGCGCCGGCGCGCACCGGGTCGGGGTACCGCGCTTATGGGGAAGAGGATCTCGAGCGGCTCCACTTCGTGCGCCACTGCCGCTCGCTCGACATGCCGCTCGCCGAGATCCGCCGCCTGATCGAGCTCTCACGCGAGCGAACGGTGTCGTGCGACGAGGTGAACACGCTGGTGCGGACACATCTGGCGCGCGTGCAGGCGAAGCGTCGATCGCTCGAGGAGCTCGAACAGCAGCTCGCGGCGCTCAACGCCCAGTGCGAGAGCGGCCATCGCGTCGCCGACTGCGGCATCCTCGAAGAGCTGATCCAGGCGGCGCACGGCGAGGCCTGCGCTTGCCATCCTACGAGCTGAGCGCCGCGATGCGCTGCGCGGCTTCGTCGAGATCGGCGACGAGGCGGTCGCAGTCCAAGGTGGCCGCCGGACGTCCCTCGTTGTAGCCGTAGGGGACGCACCACACCGGGCAGCCAGCCGCCCGCGCCGCGACGACATCGTTCAGCGAGTCGCCGATGAAGAGCGCGTTTTGCGGCGCGACGGCGAGCCGTTCGCAAGCGAAAAGAAGGGGCATCGGGTCTGGTTTCTTGCGCGGCACCGTGTCGCCGCACACCAGAACGTCGAAGAAGACGGCGAACTCGGTTCGCTGCAAAAGCTCGCGCGTAAATCGCTCGGGCTTGTTTGTAACGCACGCGAGCGGTAGGCGCAGCTTGCGCAGTCGCATCAGCCCTGCGCGCGCGCCGGGAAAAGGCTCCGTTCGCACGCCGGACTCCTCGGCGTAGTAACGCTCGAAGATCGGCAGGGCGCGCTCGAGGAGCGCCTCGTCCGCGGTGTCGGGAAGCATGCGGCGCACGAGCATGGGGACGCCCTTGCCGATGAAGGTGGCGACAACCTCCGGCTTCCGCACCGGCAAGTCGAGCTCGGCGAGCATCCGATTGGCCGCCGCCGCGAGGTCGGGAGCTGTGTGAAGCAAGGTGCCGTCGAGATCCACGAGCACGGCGCGTACCGTCATTCGGCCGAGAGTAAACTAAACGCATGACCGTCTATCTGCAGACCGCCGCGCGCGCCGGGGTGGAAGCGCCGATGACCGAGGCGGAACGAGCTGCGCGCATCGAGCTCGCCGCCGCCTACCGCATCTTCGACATGCTCGGTTGGACCGAGATGATCTTCAACCACATCACGGTGCGCGTGCCCGGCCCTGAGGTGCGGTTCCTCATCAATCCTTTCGGCCTGCATTATCGCGAGGTCAAGGCCTCCAACCTCGTGCTCGTCGACACCGAAGGCAGCGCCGTGCGCGAAACGAAGTGGCCTGTGAACCGTGCTGGATTCGTGATCCATTCGGCGATCCACGGCGCGATCTCCGACGCGCATTGCGTGATGCACACCCATACGACGACCGGCGTAGCCGTCGCCTCGCTGAAGGAAGGGCTTTCGCCGAATAACTTTTACGGGGCGATGCTGGTCGGCCAGGTGGCCTACCACGAGTTCGAGGGCATCACAGTCGAGCCGGGCGAGAAGGAGCGGCTCGTGAAGAGCATCGGCAGGAAGCCTGCGGTCATCCTCAGGAATCACGGTCTTCTCGCGTGGGGTCCGAGCGTCTCGCAGGCGTTCGTCATGCTGTGGACGCTGCAGCGCGCGTGCGACGTGCAGATCGCCGCTGCTTCCGCCGGGTCGGTCAATCCGATCCGGCCCGAGGTGTTCCCGCAGACGGTGCGCGAGGGCGGTCCCGCCGAGAAGCGCACCTGCGACGACGTGTTCGCCGCGATGCAGCGTCTGGTCGATGCGCGCGATCCGTCCTACCGTGATTGACGTTGACGTAAACGTCAACTAGGCTCTTTCCATGACGGATCTGTCGGACTCCACGAAGCTCGTCTACAAGGCGAAGCACAAGATCCGCTTCGTCACCGCGGCGAGCCTGTTCGACGGCCACGACGCGTCGATCAACATCATTCGCCGCCTCCTTCAGAAGCACGGTGCCGAGGTCGTCCACCTCGGCCACAACCGCTCGGTGGACGACGTCGTCGACG
>JAICPQ010000162.1 GCA_025929745.1 Burkholderiales bacterium
GCGTGGTGATAGACGTCAAGGAGCACGAGCGCCCCGGAGGAATGCGCTTCATGAATGATCCGCGCCAGGTTCTTCACGATCTCGCCGTTGCGGAACATGACGGTGGAAAGCACGACGAGGTCCGCGCCTTTCGGCGAAAGCTCGCGCCACGGCACCATCTTCAGCTGAATGCGCCGCTGCTCGCGGTAGACGCGCAGGATGAAATCGATGGAGTCGAATTCGCCGTCGCTCGTCACCACGCGCGGCTTCCCCGGCAGCGCGTTCAGAACGGCGCGCAGGCCCTGGCCGGCGCTCGTTTTGGGGACAATGCAGTCGGAACGCGGCGCGCCGACGAGCTGCGCGGTGCGCGCGCGGAAGCGTTGCCGTGCTTTGAGCCATGCATCCCAGGCGCCGTCCATGTCGCGGTACCAGGCGTCGAGCGCCGCGCTCACGTCGTCCGCGGCACGGTCGGGCGGCCGCCCGAGCGAATGGTTGGCGAGGTAGATCTCCGCGCGCGCGGTCACGCGGCTGAAGCGCGGGAACACCTCGCGTTTTAGCCAGGCCTCATCCAAGCTCGGTCCTGACGTCGATCAATTCGGGAAAGAGCGCGGTTTCCAGCGTCCGGCGCAGGAACGACACGCCGGTGGTGCCGCCGGTGCCGCGCTTGAAGCCGATGATGCGCTCGACCGTCTTCACGTGGCGGAAGCGCCAGAGAAGAAAGTTCTCTTCCACGTCGACGAGTTTCTCGCACATGTCGTACTCGGCCCAGTAGCGCTCGGTGTTCTCGTAGATGGTCTTGAACACCGCCACCACGCCGGGGTGGCGCTCGTAGGGCTTCGACCAGTCGCGTGCCACGCGCTCCCCCGGCACCGCCATGCCATGGCGCGCGAGATAGCGCAGAAACTCGTCGTAGATGCTCGGCGAATGCAGTAAGCCTTCCAGGAGGCGCGTCACCTCGGGGTTGTACCTGTGGACTTCAACGCGGTTGGCGATCTTGTTGCCGAGAAGGAATTCGATCGCGCGGAACTGATAGGACTGCAGGCCCGAGGCCGGTCCGAGCACGTCGCGAAACTCCATGTACTCCGACGGCGTGAGCGTCTCGAGCACCGCCCACTGCTCGAAGAGCTGGCGCTGGATCTGCTTCACGCGCGCGAGGATCTTGAAGCAGGGTGCGAGCCGGTCGGCTTGCACGTGCGCGATCGCCGCGGCGAGCTCGTGGATCATGAGCTTCATCCACAGCTCGCTCGTTTGGTGCTGGATGATGAAGAGCATCTCGTCGTGGTGCGACGAGCGCGGCTGCTGCGCCGAGAGCAGCCGCTCGAGGCCGAGGTAGCCGCCGTAGGAGGTGTCGGCGGCGAGGTCCGTAATGAACTCGCGCTCTTCCTTCGACATGCGCTGACTATAATCCAGCCAATGCTGAAACTCTGCGGGTTCCACCTTAGCAACTACCATAACAAGGTGCGCATCGCCCTCCTCGAGAAGGGGGTGCCCTACGAGGAGGACGCCGGCTGCAGCCCCTCGCAGAAGGAAGACTTTCTCGCGCGCTCGCCCATGGGCAAGGTGCCGTTTCTCGAGCTCGGCGAGGGCCGGCGGCTCGCCGAGGGTCGGTGGCTCGCCGAGTCCGAAGTGATCGCCGAGTACCTGGAGGACGCCTTTCCCCAGAAGCCGCTGCTGCCAAAGGACCCTTTCGAGCGCGCCAAGGTGCGCGAGCTCGTTACGGTCATGGAGCTCCACATCGAGCTCGTCGCGCGCAGGATGTACGGCGAAGTGTTCTTCAAACGTGCTCCGGTGTCGGACGAGACGCGGCAGGCGGTGCAAAGGGACCTCGCGAAGGGCGTGCGCGCGCTGAAGGCCCTTGCGAAGTTCGACCCGTACATCGCCGGGCCAGAGCTGACGCTCGCCGATTGCGCCGCGTTCGTGCACCTCCCGCTCGTTTCCCTCGCAAGCAAGCATGGCGTGGGACGCGACGTGCTCGAGGACCTGCCCGAGCTCAAGCCGTATCTGAAGATGCTCGGCGAGCGCCCGGCATTTCGCAAGGTGAACGAGGATCGCAAGGCCGCGCAGGCCGCGCTCACCAGGAAGTGACGTCCTGGCAGGAATACCTGCGCTTCGCGGTCACGCTGACCGCGGTGCTGGATCCATTCCTTGCCGTCCCCATCTTCGTCAGCGTCACCGCCGGGCAGGACATGCGCGAGCGGCTGCGCCTCGCGCAGATCGTCACCGTCACGGTGTTCGCGGTCCTCGCGGGCGCGGCGATCCTGGGCGAGCGGCTCTTGCGCTTTATCGGCGCGAGCCTGCCCGCGTTCCAGGTCGGCGGCGGTCTCGTGCTCCTTCTCATGTCGCTCGCCATGCTGAACGCGAAGGTCGGCGAGATGCGTCAGACCCGGGCCGAAGCGCGCGAACTCGAGGCGCGCGAGTACTCGGGCGTGGTGCCGCTCGCGGTGCCGCTTCTCGCCGGCCCCGGCGCTATCGGCACCACCATCATCGCCGCGCAGCCGGGCGGCGTGGCGCATGGCGCCGTGCTCGTGGTGTGCATCGCGCTCGTGTGCGCGCTGCTCTGGGCGATGCTGCGCCTGGCGCACGCCATTGCCGGCCGTATGGGGACGACAGGCCTCAATATCGCGACCCGCCTTCTCGGCCTGCTCCTTGCGGCCATTGCCATCCAGACGATGGCCGAAGGTCTCAGGGTGCTGTTTCCGGGACTCGCCGCCTGAGCCAGTCCTCGATCGCGCGGCGCATCGCTTCGGACTGCTCGGTCGGAATCCAGTGCACGGCGTCGAGCTCGACCACCTCGCAGTCGGGCAGCGCGGCGAGCGCGCGCCGCGTGCCCGGCGGGTCGGTCATCGTGCTGCGCGAGGAAACGAGCGCGAGCGCCGGCACTCGGATCGCGCCCGCGTCGGGCCACGGCTCCGCGGTGGCGGCAAGCATGCGCGTATAGGCGGCAAGCGGCGTTGCGGCGAGGTCGACGCCGAGCGAAGCGAGCATCGTGAGCTGACGCTCGCCGCGGCGCGTGGCGCGGTCCCATTCGCGCAGATCGAGCGGCGCGAGTCGCCGCCGGTAGATGCCGCAGGCGTTGAGCGCGCGGCTCGCGCCGTACAGCGCGAGGAGCACCGGCCTCAGGTACGGCAGCCACGCGGCGCTCCCAGCGAGCGCCTGCGGCGGCATCGGCTCGATCAGAACGAGCGCCCGCACGCGCGAAGCATGGTGCGCCGCGAACTGCAGCGCGATGTTCGCGCCCAGGCAGTGCCCGCCGATGACCGCGCGCTCGCAGCGCTCGCGGTCGAGCATCGCGACGAGATCGTCGCACCAGAGGTCCATGCCGAGCCGGGTGCGCGGCAGCGCGGCGGTGCCGTTGCCGCGCAGATCCGGACGCAGGATCTTCCACCGCTCGAGCCGCGCATGCTCGACGAACTCGGCCCAACGCGTGGCGTTGCTGGCCACGCCGTGCAGGAGAACCAGCGTGCCGCTCAAAGCGCGAGCGGGTTACGCGGCGCTCGCGCCTTCAGGATGTCTTCCATGCGCGCGCGAATCGCGGGCGTGATGCCCTCGTGGGTGAGGATGTAGAAGCGGTCGGCCTTCACCGCCTTCACCACGGCCTGCGCGACCTCCGCGGCGGAAATCTTTCCGGACTTCACCGCTTTTCGCACCATGGCTTCCTTCGCCTGCGTCTCGCGCGATTTCTCCGAGGCGGCGAGGTGCTTCGGCCGGCTGCGCTCGGAATCGGCGATGCCGGTCGGCACGTAAGCCGGGCAGAGCACCGACACGCCGACCTTCGACTTGCGCTCGCGCAGGTCGTGATACAGCGTCTCGGAAAGCGCGACCACCGCGTGCTTGGTGACGTTGTACGCGCCCATCCCCGGCGGCGAGATCAGGCCGGCCACCGAGGCGGTGTTCACGATGTGACCCTCGTTCTGCGCGATGAGGGCCGGCGCGAACGCGCGCACGCCGTGGATCACGCCCCACAGGTTCACGCCGAGGATCCATTCCCAGTCGCCGACACTCGACTCCCACAGGGGACCGAGCGGCGCCACGCCGGCGTTGTTGCACACGACGTGCACCGCGCCGAGCCGCGCGATGGTCTGGTCGCGGAAAGCGTCCACCTGAGCCGCCTGCGAGACGTCAACCTTGAGCGTGATCGCGCGCACGCCTTTTTCCTGCACCTCGTCGGCAACCGCGGTGAGGTTCACCTCGTCGACGTCGGCGAGGGCGATATCCATGCCTTCGGCGGCGAAGGCGAGCGCCATCGAGCGCCCGAGGCCGCTCGCCGCGCCGGTCACTGCGGCCACCTTGCCTTTGAGTTTTTTCATCTGAACGCATTCCACAGCATCGATGCGCCGCCGAAAAGGATCAAAACCTCCATGAAGAGCACGTGCAGCCTAGCCCCCATGCGGTTCACGAGCCAGGCGGCGATCGCGCTGCCCGGGATGCTGGCGATGCCGATTACCAGCCCGGTGAAGAAGGCGTCGGCGTCGAGCAGGTCGAAGCGCTCGAAGAGCGCGGCCTTCGCGATGTCGATCACGATCGAGACCATCGCGTCGGTAGCGAGCACCGCCGGCGTGGCGAGACCGGCGCCGAGGAGAAGCGAAACCAGGATCACGCCGGCGCCGCTCGCGATGCCGGCGGCGAAACCGAACACGCCCGACCCCGTCGCCACGCCCACCGGACCGATCGCCATCTTTCGTGCATGAAAGAACCGGCGCACCGGCACCGAAGCCATCACGGCGATGCCGAGGACAATGCTGAGCGAGCGCGCGTCGAGCACGCTGTAGAGCCAGGTGCCGAGCACGAGGAACGGGAGCGAGGCCACCAGCACGAGCGCCATCATGCGCCGGTCGAGCATCGTGCGGTAGAACCAGAAGCGCCCGGCGTTGATGACTACGCCGGCGACCGCGAGCACCGGGATCACCGCTTTCACGCCGATGAGCGGCACCAGCCCGACGGTGAGGATGATGCCGGCGCCGAAGCCGCTCATGCCGCTCACCGTCGCGGCGACCACGGCGAGCGCGGCCACCGCGGCGAGCGTCGGTCCGTCGAGCAGCAATCTAGTGCTTGGGCACCGGCCGCGGCCGGCCGTCGCGGTCGATGGCGACGTAGGTGAGCGTCGCCTCGGTCACTTTCACGACTTTCGGATCGTCGGGCCGGCGCTCGGCGTAGACCTCGACGTTCACGGTAATGGAGGTCGTGCCGATGCGCACCAGATGCACGTAGAACGAAACGAGGTCGCCGATCTGCACCGGCTGCTTGAAGACGAACTCCTTGACCGCGACGGTGGCGACGCGGCCGCGCGCGAGGCGGCCGGCCGCGGTGCCGCCCGCGATGTCGACCTGCGCCATGATCCAGCCGCCGAAGATGTCGCCGTTCTGGTTCGCATCCGCGGGCATCGGCATCACCCGCAGCGCCGGGATTTTGCCCTCAGGGAGTCGGTCGGCCACGCGTCTTTATATAGTGAAGCGGCCCGCCGCGGAACGGGGCGAAACCCGTGCCGAAGATGAGTCCCGCGTCGGCGAGGTCGGCGTCGGCCACCACGCCGTCGGCGACCGCGGCTTGCGCCTCGCGCAGGTACGGCTCGATCAGCGCATCGACGAGCGCCGGGTCGTAAGTGTCCGGCTGGCCTTTCGCCGGCTTGCCGTTCACCCAACGGTAGATCCCTTGCCCGGTCTTCTTCCCGAGGTGACCGAGGGAAACCTTGTTCGCCAGGAGCTGCGGCACCGAGGTCGCGCCCTTGGCGAGCGATTTGCCGGCGGCGAGGCAGATATCGAGGCCCACCGTGTCGGCGAGCTCCGCCGGTCCCATGGGCATGCCGAAGTCCTCCATCGCGCGGTCGAGCGTCTCGGGCTTCGCGCCCTGGTCGAGGAGCTGGAACGCGTTCAGCATGTACGGACCGAGCACGCGGTTCACGAGGAAGCCGGGCGCGTCCTTCACGGGCAGCGGCAGCTTGTCGATCTGGCGCACGAAGGCCGCGGCTTTTCTTGCCAGCTCGGGTCGCGTGCGGTCCCCACTGACCACTTCTACAAGCTGAAGGAGCGGCACCGGGTTGAAGAAGTGGACGCCCACCAGGCGCGAAGGATCCTTGAGCGCCGTGGCGATGTCGGCCAGCTTGAGGCTCGAGGTATTCGTGGCGAGCAGCGCGTCGCGCTTTGCCAGCGCTTCGAGCCTCGCAAAGAGCGCACGCTTCGCGTCCAAGTTCTCAAAGATGGCCTCGATGATTACGTCGGCATGGCGCGCGCCCTGGCCGCTGACGTCGGGAATCAGGCGGTCGAGCGCGTCGCGCTCGCGGGCCTTGTCGCGGATCCGGCGCTTGAAGAGATCGGCGGCGCGCTTCACCGCCGGCGCGATGCGCTCGGGCGCGGTGTCCTGCAGCGTCACGCGCAGGCCGCGCATGGCGCAGATCGCGGCGATGTCGCCGCCCATCACGCCGGCGCCCACGATGTGCACGTGCCGCGCCTTGAAGTCGGTGCCCTTGCCGAGCCCCTTCATGCGGTCCTGGAGAAAGAAA
>JAICPQ010000206.1 GCA_025929745.1 Burkholderiales bacterium
CGTTGTACACCGCATCCTCGAGCGATTTGCCGGCGACGACCGGGCCATGGTTGGCGAGCAGGACGGCGTGGTGCTTCTTGGCTTTTTCGCGCACCGCTTCGGCCAGCGCGCGATCGCCCGGCCGGAAGTAGGGACTCAGCGCGAGCTCGCGGATGCGCATGGCGTAGTAGGCGGTGATCGGCGGGAGGCCGGCGAAGTCGCGCAGGCAGGAAACGGCCACGCAATGGGTGCAATGAAGATGCACGATGGACTCGGCCGCGGGCCGTTCCTCGTACATGGCGAGGTGCAGGAAAGACTCCTTGGACGGCGCATCGCCGGAGACATGCTTGCCGGCGCCATCCACCTTCGAGATGCGCGCCGGATCGAGGCGCCCGAGGCAGGAGTTGGTCGGCGTGATGAGCAGCCCATCGGCGAGACGCACGCTCAAGTTGCCCGAGCTGCCGTGCGCATAGCCGCGCTCGTAAAGCGAGCGCCCGTGCATGGCGAGCTCTTCACGCAGCGCGCTTTCGTTCATCGCACCATCCCCAGGGCCTTTGCGAAGAACTCGGCGCTGCCGAAGTTGCCGGACTTAAGCGCAAGGAGGTACGGCTCGCCGCCTTGCGACACCGTCCACGGCACGCCCGGATCAATTTCGGGGCCGATGGCGAGCGCCCGCACTCCGAGCGCTTCCACCACCGCGCCCGACGTCTCGCCGCCCGCGACGACAAACTTGCGCACGCCTTTCCGCGCCAGCTCGCGTGCGATGTGGCGGAACGCGTGTTCGATGGCCTCGCCTTTGCCGGGCACGATGCCTTCGGGCGGTGCCGACGCATAGATGAGCGGGTGGTCACCATTCTGCGTAGCGAAGCTGACCGCGGCGTCGACATCGATGCGCTCGGGCTGGATCCTGAAAGCAGGGCCGCCGAACGCAGCGATCTGACGGAGCGTCGCTTGCGAGCAGCTGCCGGCGAGGACCACCGCTGCCCCGGCAACCCTTGGAAGTGCGCTCGCGCTCCTTCTTTTCACACCGAGCGCGCGTGCGATTCCCATGGCGAGACCCGCGCCGCCCGTGGTGAGCTTCATGTCACGACAGGCTTCGCCGGCGGCGACGAGGTGCTCGTCGCGCACCGCATCGAGGATCGCGAAGCCGTTGAGCTCTTCCAGCTTCGCGCGAATCGCCGATGCGCCCGCGTCCATCACCTCGCAGGGGATAAGCGAAACCTTGCGTCGCGTCTGTGCCGCGAGCACACGCACGAGGCTCGAGTCGCGCATCGGTGTGAGCGGATGGTCTTTCATGCCGGACTCCGCAAGCGGCACATCGCCCACGAAAAGATTTCCCTTATAGACGGTGCGACCGTTGCGCGGATAGGCCGGGGTGGCGACCGTGCGCCGCTCGCGAAGCGCGTCGAGCAGCGCGTCGGCCACCGGCCCGATGTTGCCGCGCGGCGTGGAATCGAACGTCGAGCAGTACTTGAAGTAGATGCGCTCGGCGCCGCGCGCCTGAAGCCAGGCGAGCGAAGCGAGCGACCATTGCACCGCTTCGGCGGCGGGGTTGGTGCGCGACTTGAGCGCAACGACGATGGCTTCGGATGGCGCGAGCTGGAGCGTTTCATCCGGGACGCCGTTTACCTGCACCACCGAGAGGCCTTCGCGCGCGAGCGTCACGCCGAGGTCGGTAGCGCCGGTCAAGTCGTCCGCAATACAGCCGAGTCGCATTGTCGGTGGAATTGTTGACAATCCTGTTGATGGTATCGAGAATCGCCCGCGGAGGAGGTTCCGTGTTCCGTCTCATCCTGCTGGCTGCGCTCGCCGCGCCGTTGTTCGCGCACGCCCAAGCGTACCCGTCCAAGGCCGTACGCATCATCAACCCGTTCGCGCCCGGCGGTGCGACCGACATCATCGCGCGCCACATGGCGCAGAAGCTGACCGAGGCGTGGGGTCAGCCAGTGGTGGTCGAGAATCGCGCCGGCGCGAGCGGTGCGCTCGGCGTCGAGCACGTCGCGAAGAGCGCACCCGACGGCTACACGCTCCTCATCGCGACGCAGACCACGCATGCGGCCAATCCCGCGCTCTACGCCAAGCTGCCGTACGAAGTGGGCAAAGATCGTCAAGGACTCGGGCGCGAAGCTCGATTAACGAGGAGGGTTCATGGGCATGTTGAAGCACGTTCTGCTGGCCGCGGCATTGGCTTTCTCGGTCAACGCGTCCGCGCAGGTGAAGCTCACGATGTGGAGCCACTGGGCGGCCGAGAAGATCAAGCGCGATTACGTCGAGGATGCGATCAAGCGCTTCGAGGCGGCGAATCCCGGCGTGAAGATCGAGGCGCAGTGGTATGAGAAGACCGCGCTGTACGCGGCGCTGAAGACAGCGCTGCGCGCCGGCACGGCGCCGGATCTTTTCTACGCCGAGCCCGACCAGGTCGAGTACATGGAGAACGGCCTGCTGCTCGATCTTTCGCCGCTCAACTGGAGCGCGATCGAGCCCTGGGCGAAGGACATCTGGTCCTACAAGGGCAAGCCTTACGGCATGCCGCTCGAGGCTGCGACGGTCGAGCTCTACTACAACAAGAAACTGCTGACCGATCTCGGCATCAAGGTGCCGGCGAATCTGCAGCTCGACGCGCAAGGCCTCACTGACCTCGCCAAGCGCGCGCGCGCGAAGAACATCACCCCGATGTCGCTCGGCGTCGGCGACCGGCCTTATCCGGGCGCCTATCTCGTCCACGAGGCGCTGCTGAAGAAGCTCGGCATCCAGGAATACGACGCGCTCCTCAAGGGCAAGCTCTCCTGGAGCGATGCGCGTGTGGTGGAGACGCTGCGCGTGGTGCGCTCGTGGACTGACGCGGGCCTGCTGCCCACGACGTTCACTACGCTCAAGCTCGGCGAGGCGCACGGCTACTTCCATACCAATCCGGGCGCGGTCACGATGCTGGTGGGTAGCTGGTACACCTCGCGCGCCTTCAATCCGCCGGACAAGGGCGGCCAGCCGGCCAACTTCCCGCTCGGCATCATGAAGTTCCCGGCGATGCCGGGCGCGGCGTGCAACGAATGCCGCACGCTTTCGGTGGGTGGCAGCTATGTCGCCAACGCCGCCACCAAGCATCCGAAGCAGGCGATCGCTTTCCTGAATTCGTTCGCCAATCCGGAGGCGGCAAGGCGCTGGCTCGAGGGTGTGCTCGTGCAGACTGGCATCAAGGCCGATTACTCGAAGGTCTCCGGGCCGCACGCCGGTTACTTCCGCGAGCTCGGCGCGACCAGTGCGGGCGCCAAGTTCTACTTCGGCCAGCCGATCCAGGTGATGCAGGGCAAGCCCAAGGAAGTGTTCACGCAGGTGTTCAATAACGCGTTCCCGGCCGGCACGATCAGCGTCGAGGAGGCTGTCAAGCAGATGAATGCTGCGTACGGCAAGCATTGATCCGTTCCAGCGTTGACCGGCAGCCATGGGGGGCGATCCTCGCCTTCCTGCTGCCGGCGTTTACTGTCTACACGGCGTTCACCGCCTACCCGGTGTTGCGCACCTTCTGGAACAGCTTCCACAAGGTACTGCCGCGCAGCGAAGAGTTCGTCGGGGCCGAAAACTACGCCGCGCTCGCGCAGGACGAGCTCTTCTGGCGCGCGGTGCGCAACACGTTCACTTGGGCTTGCGTGTCGCCGCTCGCCGAAGTCGGCATCGGCCTTGCGCTTGCCATGGCGCTCTACGCGCGTGTGCCCGGCATGCGCTTCTTCCGCATCGCGTGGTTCACGCCGGTCCTCATGTCGTACGTGGTCGTCGGCATCATCTGGGTCTGGATCTACAACTACGACTGGGGCGCGGCCAACGCGCTGCTGCGCGCGCTCGGTTTGGGCGTGCTCGTGCAGGCCTGGATCGGCGACCCGAAGCTCGCGCTGCCCTCGCTCATATTCATCACCACGTGGATGTGGAGCGGGTTCAACATGGTGGTGCTTCTCGCGGCGCTGCACTCGCTTCCTTCGGAAGTGGTGGAAGCGGCCGAGCTCGACAATTGCGGCTGGGGCGCCAAGCTCTGGTACGTGATCGTCCCGCTCATCAAGCCAACCCTTCTCAACCTGCTCGTGCTTTCGTTCATCGGCAAGATGAAGATCTTCGACCTGGTGTGGATCACGACCAAGGGCGGACCGCTCTGGTCGACCGAAACGGTCTCCACCTACGTATACAAGCGCGCGTTCGAATGGACGAGCTTCGACCTGGGCTATCCATCGACCATCGCTGCGGTGTGGTTCGTCATCGTGCTCAGCGCGGTGCTCACGCTGACTTGGTTGTTCCGCACGCGTGAGCGGCTGGAGTATTGAGTGAGGCGCGCCCTGCTCTTGGCGGTGCTCACGCTATTCACCGCCTTCGCCGCCGGCCCATTTCTCTGGGTCGCGACGATGTCGGTGCGTACAACCACGGAGATCTCGCTCGACCACTATGCCTGGCCGGAGAAATGGCACTTGGAGAAGTTTCCTGCCGCGTGGTTCAACTCGTCCTACAACGTTTACTTCGAGAACAGCCTGCTCGTCGTACTCGGGGCGGTGGCGGTGCTCACCGTCGTCGGCGCGATGGCCGCGCATTGCTTCGCGCGCTACCGCTTCCGCGCCAACCGCCTGCTCTATTTCGTCATCTTCTCGGCGATCATCTTTCCGCCGCAGATCACCATCATTTCGCTGTTCCAGATCCTGGTGCAGTACCAGCTCTACAACAGCCTGATCGGTTTGACGCTCGTGTACATCGCGGTGCAACTGCCGCTCACGGTGTACATCCTGGAGAGCTTCTTCGCGCGCATACCCTCGGACCTGTTCGACGCGGCACGCATTGACGGGTACTCGGAGTGGCAGATCTTCTGGAAGGTGAGCCTGCCGATCGCGGCCCCGGCGCTCGCCACCACCGTGATCCTGAACACCATCCTGCTGTGGAACGAGTTTCTCTACGCCGTGGTGCTGATTACCGACGACGCGAAGCGCA